>CAYUEH010000148.1:2593-10130 GCA_964442465.1 uncultured Laspinema sp.
GTCATTTGTCATTATGTTATGGGTCAATCTCCCCCATCCTCCCCATCCTCCAGTGACCAATGACATAAGACCAATGACATAAGACCAATGACCAACGACCAATGACCAATGATGAGTTAAACCAGGGGAAAACCCCTGGATTCGTAGAGGAGGATAGACTGACGCTGGGGACGGGCGATCGCACCTTCACTTTCCAGGCGTTGGAGGAGGCGAGTCACCGTAACCCGGGAAATCCCGATCGCCTCGGCAATTTCTTGATGGGTCATCGGCAATTCTAGCAAGCGGCCCTGTTCCACGGGACGAGCAAATTTATTGCTTAACCAGACCAAAAACTTGAGCAAGCGTTCCTGGACTTGCTTGCATTGAATAATCGTCAGGAGTTCTTCGGTTTTTTGGGTGTGGGTGCGAATGGCATCTAAGATTTGTTGCCACTGCTGCCTTGGAATCATGCTGACTTCCACGGAGGTTAAACATTCTATTTGATAGCCATTAATGCAACAGAGGGGTTCGCCCACCACATCTCCGGGTCCCCAATATCCCGAGGCGATGGTGGACCCATCTTCCGTCCAGGCGATCGTTCGGACTACTCCCTGTTCGATTTTCCACAGGACATCTTGCCACATCGGAATCGCATCTTTGCGGTTGAATGTTCGTCGGAGGGTGGAGGGGACTGAAGCTAAAGTTGCAATGGTCATAAACAAATCGTTTTGAAATTATTATGGTTTGTTTTGAAAGGGGAAAACAAAAGAGGCGATCGCCCCAAACCTGCATTGGGGAAATGCCGGAACAGTCGCCTCTTTTCTGGAGATTGGGAATGTTATTCAGCCTCATCGGACTCGGTGCCAATTCCTAATTGTTTTTTCGACCGCTTAAGCTGTTTCCAAAGTCTTTTAATTTGTTTATAAGCATCCTTTGGCGGTAATTTCCCCCCGGTTTCTAAACAACTAATCACGCTAACGCGCTGGGCAAACTCCTGCAAGTTGGCATTAAACACCATATTTTCTGGATGGTCTGGCGTAAATTTGCCGTAGTAACGACTGCGAGGAGATATAAAATCAAATTTGTCATGCATTGTCTGACCCCACTCTTTCCCTTGGCTATTTGCAGGAGAATCAAGCTCTGTACCGGAATTTGTGAGCGGAGATTCCCCCTCCTGACCACTTTAGCGTTATTGCCAAATTGTGGCAATTAAACCGAGGGCTTACATTGAGCCGGGGATTGAGCCCGCATCCGCTATGGGAGAGTTTCCGCGATCCCCCCTGGGACGGTGAACCGTTAGAGGGAGGATTTCCATCAACCCAGTCCAACCGGACAAAGGCTTAATTCCCGGAGTGGATTTCACCATTGATGGTCACGGATTTTTGCGCTTGAATGCCCAAGCCCAAAAATCCGTGGCCTAAAACCCCTGAACACACCGCAAGGATTCTCCCTCCCCATTCAATAGCGCCAACTTATCAAGAAAAAATAAAGAACGGGTAAAGAAAAATTGCTGATTCACCCCAGGCAGTTTTCTCTACCCTGGCGCCGGTGTGAACCCATTCCCCACACCCATGCTCTAATTCTGCGCCACTACAAACGGGGTATAAGTTCCGCCTAATGCTTCTACCACCGCACGGGTATTCGAGACCATCATCTTCATATAAGAATCGGCCTCGCTACCGGGGGTCCCAATGGAATCGGAATACAGTTCCTGGGGGGCTAAATTGACTTGGGCCTCCTCTGCTACAGTCCGGATCAGTTGGGAATTAATGGTGGTTTCCGCAAAAATAGCCGGAACCTGTGTTCGTTTAATGTCCTCCACCAACCGCGTCACCGTTTGGGCGCTGGGTTGTTCCTCCGTACTGATGCCGATTAACGTGCCGACGATCTCTAATCCATAGCCTTGAGCATAGTATTGGAAGGCATCATGAGTGGTGACTAAACGGCGATTTTCCCGGGGAATTGTGGCAATTTGCCCTTGAATCCAGCGGTGGAGTTCTTCCAAGGTGGCGGTATAATTTGCAGCATTTTCCTGGATTGCTGCGGCATTTTCTGGGGAGAGTTCGCTTAAGGCATCCCGAATCGCGTTAACCATTGCGATCGCATTCATGACATTCCCCCAAACATGAGGATCCGGGGTCATCGCGCTCTCATCCTCCATCGGCAACGGTGGGACCACTTCCCCCACTGCCAATTTCCGGGCATTGACTCCGGCAGCATTCATCAAATTAATCAGTCCCGGTTCTAGGTTATAGCCGTTATAAAGAATCAAATCCGCATTCTCCAAGGCAATGGAGTCAGCGGGGACAGGTTCATAAACATGAGGATCGACTCCAGGGGTCAAAATACTGGTGAGTTGGAACTCTTCCGTGGCAATGGACTCGGTTAAGTCGGCAATAATGGTACTGGTGGAGACCACTTGAGGCTGATTCCCAGAACGGTCCCCCACCCCATTCACCCCAGGGTTGGTGCAGCTACTCAGGCAGAACCCCAACATCAGTCCGGTTGCCAGTTTCAATAGGGATTGTTTTCCCCGATAGTCCGCGATCGCTCTCCTGTGGATAGATTTTTTCATTTTTGTTTCATATTTGATTCACAATGGGTTCATATTTACACTATCCTGGAATTAAAAGCTAAATTTTAGAAACCGTTATGAAAAGACCTAACCCGTTCAACCCGGACAGTTCCTGGAAAAATCAGCCGCCAACTTCAGCGGATCAAGCTATCTGTGTCAGTCATCTGGGCGTCAATTATCGCCAGGTCCAGGCCCTCACCGATGTGAATGCGGTGATTCGCCGGGGACGCCTCACGGGGATTATTGGACCCAATGGTGCTGGGAAAAGCACTTTAATCAAAGCCATGTTAGGATTAACCCCCACCCTCAACGGTAGGGTCGTTTATCAGGGGAAATCCCTGATGGAACAACGCGATCGCATCGCCTATGTTCCCCAGCGATCGCAAATTGACTGGACCTATCCCGCCACCGTCTGGGATGTGGTGATGATGGGACGGGCCAAGAAAACCGGCTGGTTTAGGCGCTATAGTAACGTCAGTCGTCAGATTGCCTCGGAGGCGATCGCCCGAGTCGGCATGAGTGACTACCGCAACCGCAAAATTGGGGATTTATCCGGGGGACAACAGCAGCGTGTGTTTTTAGCGCGATCGCTGGCGCAACAAGCGGAGATCTTCTGTTTCGATGAACCCTTTGTTGGCATCGACCAAAAAACCGAAGCGGTCCTGTTTGAGATTTTTCACGAACTCGCCGCAGCGGGAAAAATTGTGGTGGTGGTGAATCACGACCTCGGGGAATCGATTACCCATTTTGATGATTTAATCCTATTAAATCGGGAATTAATTGCCTGTGGTGACCGAGAACAAGTTCTGCGATCGGACAATATGTATCGCGCCTATCAAGGACAGGTGCAGTTTTTTAGCGATCGGGCTGCCTAAAGAACCTAACCCAGCCCTTACAAGAGTAAGTTTTTTACGTTTCCGGTCCCCTCCCCTTGACAAGGTCCGGGTTAGGGTGGGGTCTTCTTGACCCGGCAAAGCCACGTCACTAAGAAATAGGTTGGACCAGCCTCCATACAGGCGCTTAAGCTGTTAAGAGTGCGTTATGTGGTGGTAAGCGGAAGCTCTCCCGTAGGGAATCGCCCAAGAAGAACCCCACCTGACGCCTCCCCTTGCTAAGGGGAGGGGACTGGAGGTGGAGTTAAGCGTAAAAAAACCTAGTCTTGTCAGGATTGGGGGGAGAGGTCCGTTTGTTTCCAGTAACCCTCTACATTCTGTATAAATTCCCCTGCCATGTTAGACGGATTAATTGAACCTCTCCAATATAGTTTTATGCAACGATCGCTGATTGTAGCGATTTTAGTGGGCTTGATTTGTGCCGTGGTTGGCAGTTATTTAATGGTGCAGCGTCTGGCTTTATTAGGAGATGCGATCGGGCATTCGGTCCTTCCTGGATTGGCAGTCGCTTATGGGATTGGGGCGAATATTTTTGTGGGGGCCTTTATTGCCGGGGTCCTGAGTACCGTGGTGATTGCCTGGATTAGAACGCGATCGCCCATTAAAGAAGATGCCGCAATGGGAATTGTGTTATCTTCCTTTTTTGCCCTAGGCATTACCTTAATTACCGTCATTCAAAAAGACCAAAAAATTGACCTAAATCATTTTTTATTCGGCAACATTCTCGCCGTCACTCCCGAAGATGTAAAAACCACCGCGCTGATTGCTGGTTTAACCCTCGCGGTGGTTTTTTTACTGTACAAAGAACTCTTATTTTACACCTTTGACCCCTTGGGCGCTCAAGCCGCAGGACTTCCCGTGAATTTGCTCAATTTTGGGTTAATGATTTTGATTGCCCTAACCGTCGTTGCCAGTATGAAAGCAGTGGGGGTAGTGTTGGTTTTGTCCCTGCTGATTGCCCCGGGTGCCACGGCCTATTTATTAGTTCCTCGTCTCCATCAGGTGATGAGTGTTGGGGCGCTGATTGGCATTATTTCCAGTGTCTCGGGAATGTATTGGAGTTTTTATCAAAATATCCCCTCCGGTCCGGCGATTGTGTTAGTGGTTTCTGGGTTTTTCCTGTTAGCCTTGCTGTTGAGTCCGAGTCATGGAATTTTAACTCATCCTCGGGCTAAAGGGGAGACTTCGGCATTTTTGCAGGAAATCAAAGGGTTGTTTCGCTAGGGAAAACTATCCATCCCGGTTGGGGATTAGGGTTCTAAGTCTTGTAAAATTTGATTGATTTGTTGGACTGCTCCCAAATAATTGCGAATTTGGTATAAGTCCCTGGCGGTTTTTAAGGAGGCAATGGCTTCAGGAATTTGATTTTGATTTAAGAAGGCAATGGCTAAATTAAAATGGCTATCGGGTTCGTTGGGATAGCGGGCGATCGCCTCTTGAAATACGTTAGTGGCTTCGGCGATTCTCCCCAAGGAACCCAAGGCACTGCCGAGGTTATTATAGTATTCCACATTGCCGGAATTCAGGGCGATCGCTTGTTCAAAAGCACTCACCGCTGCTGAAAAATTGCCCAGTTGAGCATAAGTAATTCCCAGGTTATTGTAGGCGGTATCATAACCCGGATAGAGGGCGATCGCTTGTTCAAAAGCGGCCACAGCTTCGATAAATCTTCCCTGACTCGCTAAATCATATCCTTGGTTATTGTAAGATTCTGCCTGTTCTAAATCCGGTGGGAAATTGCTCTGACTCACCAGAGGCAGAGTGGCCCGCGAGATACTGGGCATCGCAGTTACCATGACTAAACTAGCTAGTCCAAAGGCGAGGGAATGTCGAATCATGATTGATAAATGGTTGTTAATCGGGTGTAGATGATGACCGGACCCGCACTCAGAATTTAAGGGAGTGCCTAGTCTGATGGCTAAATCAAGCCTTTCTCTAACTGCTTCACCGGGGCGGGTTACCATTGCGGGGACAAATTGCGGTAACATTACAAAAGTTAACATTTTGCAGAGAAAATACCCAGGACTAGGGATTATGAGCGTACAAATCGGAGATACCGCCCCGGATTTTAGTTTGCCATCTCAAACCGGGGAACCCATTAAACTCAGCGATTTTCGAGGGAAATCTAGTGTCGTGCTCTATTTTTATCCAAAAGATGATACGCCCGGATGCACGAAGGAATCTTGCGCCTTTCGCGATAGTTATGAACAGTTCAAACAAGCAGGGGCCGAAGTCATCGGGGTCAGCAGTGATTCAGCGGATTCTCACCAAAAATTCGCCAGTAAGTACAGTCTGCCCTTTACCCTGTTAAGCGATCGCGATAAAGCCCTGCGCAAACTCTATGGGGTCCCCTCAACTCTGGGACTCCTCCCCGGGCGCGTCACTTATGTGATTGATAAACAGGGCGTTGTCCGCCATATCTTCAATTCCATGATGAATTTTGAGGGTCATGTGGAAGAGTCTCTCAAAACTCTGAAAGAAATTTAACCCGAATCCCTCAATTTTGGGGAGGTTGCCCTGAACAAGGGGGACTTTTTGACTTCTGAAATATCTCATCTATTAGACTTCTTGCCAAATTCTAAAAAGCCCCCCTTTTTAAGGGGGGTTGGGGGGATCAATCCTTTTTTTTGCAATAAGTCTATTCTCGGGCGATTCGCGAATCGCCCCTACATTTACGGTTTTAAATTAAATAGTGCGGAAGTTATAATCCACAATTAAGGTCTGGTTATAATGCGGATAATTATAGCACAAAATACAAAAAAATACCTATCCTAAAGAGGGATTATTGTCAAAAATCCCCTAAAAATTATTATGCCGATCTGCTGAGGGAACAGGCGATCTCCCCCGGAAATGTCCGACTGGCGAGAGAGGGCAACCGGGCTAGGGATATGAAAAGATAGAGTTATTCCGGACCGTTCTTTCTTTCACCAGAGAATTGAAATGAGCGAGTCCAGATAGCGACTCTTTCCATACCCAGTGACTACCCCTAGGAGACCCTCTGAACATTACCATGCGACACCGGCTTTTAGCGAGTGCAGCCGTCCTTTTTTCTGTTGTAATTCCCAATCCTGTTATGGCAGCCAACTTTAGCGAGATTTATGTTTTTGGTGACAGTCTCTCCGATACGGGACAGTTGTTTGAACAGTCTCAAGCTCAATTTCCCCCCAGTTCCTTGTACTTTGAGGGGCGGTTTTCTAATGGTCCCGTCTGGGTGGAATATCTAGCAGAACAGTTAAATATTCCATTTAATCCCGATACTAATTTTGCATTCGGAGGGGCAACAACGGGGAAAATGAATCGGCATGAAACCCCCTCAAGAGGACTGTTGGACCAGGTGAATCGTTTCCAACAAACCGAAGATTCAGCAGACCCAAATGCCCTTTATATTGTCTGGGCTGGACCGAACGATTACCTGGGGAATCAGGAGATTAATCCCCATCAACCTGTGTCGAATGTTTCCCAGGCGATCGCCACCTTAGCGGCAATGGGTGCTCACAATTTCCTCGTGCCGAATCTTCCGGATTTAGGCAATTTACCCGCAACCAGAAATCGGCAGAGTTCGGTCCAGTTAAATGAGTTAATTCGCCTGCATAATCAAGGATTAGCCCTGTCTCTACAGCAGTTGAGCAGTCGCCTGGGTTCTGAGGTAGAAATTATTCCCTTGAATGTCAATGAAATTTATAATCAAGTGTTGGATAAACCGGCAAATTTTGGGTTTGGAAACGTCACCGAACCTTGTCTGAATCAACAAAGGGGGATGATTTGTCAAAATCCCCAAGACTATCTATTTTGGGATGATATTCACCCCACAACTTTTGCCCATGAAAAACTGGGCATCTACGCTTTTCAGCTATTAGAAAACAGCGAAGCGGCGACCCCTTCAGATCTGACTTCGGGACCAGAAAGACTCGGAGTCCCGACAGTGGGGGTGGAGAACCGGATTAAATCCCGGATACCTGCTCAAATTGGCACGAATTAAGCGAACTCAAAAAAATAAAATATTCTAGGAGAGATCCCCCCAACCCCCCTTTTTAAGGGGGGCTTGAATAATTCTGCTCAACCTCTAATGCCCCACTTTATTTGAGGAAAA
>CAYUEH010000149.1:0-10117 GCA_964442465.1 uncultured Laspinema sp.
CGGCTATCATGGTGCGAATTTCGGTGCAGAGGCGCTCGAAACTTAACCCTTGTTTTTGGAGAATGGTTTGGACTGAGCCTTTGAGTTGTAGATACTCTTGGGGAGTAATATCTTTGGCAGTCATGACGACGACGGGGATGGAGCGCCAGAGGGGATATTGTTTTAAAGCATTTAAAAATTCAAATCCATCCATTTCTGGCATCATTAAATCTAGTAAAATTAAATCTGGGGGATGAGCGGCGATCGCCTCTAAACCGCGACGACCATTTTCGGCCACAAAAGTTTTCCAGCCTTGGTGTTCCAGGACGCGCTGGAGGAGTTCCCGAGTGGCTGGATCATCCTCGACAATCAGAATCGATTCCACAGGGCCCTTGTCTGGGGAGAATTCTGATTGGCGTTGCTGATACTTATGCAACAGTGCGATCAAGCGTTGGCGATCGATGGGTTTGGTCATGTAATCCGAAGCGCCTAGAGCCATCCCCATTGGCTTATTATCCATCATAGTGAGGACAATGGTGGGGATATCGGCGAGTTCTGGGTCTGCTTTGAGGGCGCACAGAACGGACCAGCCATCCTGATGGGGCATCATCACATCGAGGGTAATGACATCGGGGTGGAGTTCCTTCGCCAGTTCCAGTCCCCGATCGCCCGAGGAGGCGACTGCCACCCCCCAGCCTTCTTTGGTCAAAAAGCGCTGCATCAGTTCATGAACCGTAGGGTCATCATCAATCACCAACACAGTTTTGCCACTTTCGGGGAATGCATCTAAGTCGGCATTGGAGGGGGAGTCCTGTTCTATGTTGGGGAGGGTTTTCACTTGTGCGGGGAGAAGCATGGTAAAGATAGAGCCTTCTCCTTCCCGACTGGTGACGGTAATATCACCCCCCATCATCTCACAGAATCGCTTGGCGATCGCCAACCCTAGACCCGTCCCGCCATACTTGCGGGTGGTGGAGGCATCCGCTTGAGTAAATGCCTCAAATAACCGATTAATTTGCTCCGAAGTCATCCCAATTCCCGTATCCTTGATTTTAAAGCAAATCCAATCCGATTCAGCGTGAGGAACTCCTGGAGTTATATAGCCCGCTTCTGGCGGTTGTGCGAGAACTGCACAGAGGACCGCATGGGCAGAATCTTGGGGTTGAGGGTTGGGGATGCGGGTGACTTCCAGGGAAATGGTACCATTTTCCGTAAATTTAGCGGCATTGGAGAGGAGGTTAAATAAATTCTGTCTAACTTTGGTTAAGTCAGCCCACATTGAGCCGAGTTCCGGCGCATATCGGACCGCCATCTGATTGCTATTTTTTTCGATTAGGGGTTCGATGGTACTGACCACTTCCTGGAGGGTGGATTGAATGTCGAAGGGTTCTAAGTATAGTTCCATGCGACCGGCTTCAATTTTAGACAGGTCGAGGATATCGTTGATAATCCCGAGTAAATGCTTTCCAGCGCCGTGAATTTTTTGCAGGTCCAAGCTGAGGTCTTCTTGACCCATGTCTTCGGCATCTTCTTGTAACATTTCACTGTAGCCGAGGATGGCATTGAGCGGGGTGCGCAGTTCATGACTCATGTTGGCTAAAAATTGACTTTTAGCGCGGTTGGCTGCGATCGCCGCATCTTTTTTCTCTTCAATGGTTTGATTTGCCAGTTGGAAGAGGCGAGAGTGAGCGACTAAGAGGATATGTAAGTCTAAAAATCGCACTTGTCCATCGGGGAAGACTAGGGCGATCGGTTCGTAGGCTTGGTGGGGGTCACGGGCTAGGGCAATATCAACCGCTTCGTGAATTTTACAGGAGGCGGGGAGATGAAGGGGCGGGGAATAGATGCCCGATTTGGTTTCTACCGCTTGGATGGTGTTCCACAGGACGGACATGGGACGTTTGAGATAAATTTCTAATCCATAGGGACGACTGAGCCATTCAAAAAATTTCCGACGGGAAATGATGCCGAGGGGTTGTTCCTCGGAGAGAATCATCACGCCGGGTAACTCCGGGTGAGTTTGAAAAGCTTGGCTGACAACCTGTCCGAGAGTGGAGGCGGGGACTTGAAAATCATGGGAAGGTAAATCCGCCAAGGTGGAATCCAGGGTCAACTGGTCTTGTTCTGGATAAAGCACGATCGCAGTCCTCCCTATACTGACCCTGAAAATACTGACCCCGTGTAAAAACCCGCACTCTCAAGGGTGGGGCTATAGGGAGAAAGCCCGCCTGCGTGGGCTACAGAGTCCAGTAAATCAAGTAGGTGTTTGACAATCGGATTTATAATGAGTCGGGGCACATCAGGCTGTCCCTTGCTCGTCTTGGCAAGGGGAAGTGCGATACGCCCGCTTTCTTTTCGTAACCCAAACTTAGTTTTAAACCCGATCATCCTTCCCTCCTTAAACTGGGTACTTTTCAAAAGAATGCCTGAACTCGTGAGCGGTTTTGGGTGGTTTTGTTACTCCATGAGGTTAGCTGGAAATTGAAAGCGGTAAGGCAGGCGGACCGTAAAGGTCGATCCGGACCCCAGTTCGCTGGAAACGGAGATTTCTCCTCCCATCATTTCACAGAATCGCTGACCGATCGCCAGTCCTAATCCAGTTCCTCCATACTTGCGGGTGGTACTAGGGTCAGCCTGAGTAAAGGCATTAAAAATTTGCTCCATTTGCTCGGATGTCATCCCAATTCCGGTATCACTCACCCGAAATTCAATCCAGTCTGGGGGAGGATTGGAGGGAAATCCCTGGTCGGGAATCAGTCTCACGTCTAAGGTGATTGTCCCATTGTCCGTAAATTTAGCGGCGTTACTTAATAAGTTTAACAGCACTTGTCGAACTTTGTTTAAGTCCGAATACATGGGACCCATATCCGGGGGAACGTTCACCTGGAGGTGATTCCCGTTTTTTTGCACTAAGGGGTGAATGGTGGCCACCGCTGCCTCGATCGCTGGGGCCACCTCAAAGGGTTCTAGGTAAATATCCATTTTACCCGCTTCAATTTTGGAGAGGTCCAGAATATCATTAATCAAACTCAATAGATGCTTTCCGGCAAACTGAATTTTTTTCAGGTCGGGAATAAAATCGGGGATGCCGACTTCTTCGGCTTCTTCTTCGAGGATTTCACTATAGCCGACGATCGCATTCAGGGGGGTCCGCAGTTCATGGCTCATGTTAGCCAAAAACATACTTTTGGCTTCGTTGGCAGCTTCAGCGGATTCTTTGGCCTGGTATAGCATGATTTCCGCTTGTTTGCGACTGGTAATGTCTCGGACAATCACGATGGTTTGGTTTTCCAGCAGGGGGAGAAGTCGGGCTTCAAAGTATTTGAGGCGATCGTTCATGGGTAAGGCATATTCTCGATAAACTAAATTGCGATTGGCTTTAACTTCAGTCAGGGCTTCGGTAAAGGTTTGACTGACATTTGAGGGGAGGACTTCATGAATTTTACGGCCTAGTAATTGTTCCGGAGGCTGGTAAGGGTTTGAGACTTTTCCCGCTTGATAATCTAAAATTGTGGACTCGTTATCCAGTTTGAAGTATAAATCGGGGAGGGCTTTAAAAATGGCTTGCAGTTCCGAAGTGGTATGGTATAATTTTTCTTCATACTGTTTGCGTTCAGTGATATCCCGGGTGATGGAAACGACACAGGGAACGCCTTCTAAAACGATGGATTCAGCACAGAATAAGCCGACGCGAATTTCCCCGGATTTCATTCTAAAGTTGATTTCGCGATCGATGACTCGACCACAGGTTTGTAATTCCTCAATACAGGTCATTTTTTCGGATTCATAGACCCAAATATTCAGATCGGTTGAGTTGTTGCCGATGACTTCAGCCCACTCAAAGCCGGACATTTCTAGGAAGCGATCGTTCACTTCAATATAACGACCTTCCTCTAGGGTGGTAATGGCGATCGCATCGGGAGAAGCGCGAAAGGCTTTAGAAAACTTTTCCTGAGAGACGCGCAGGGCCTCGCGGGCTCTGCGGCGATCGGTAATATCCGTTTGGGACCCGGCAAACCGATAGGGATTGCCATCGGCATCCCGAACCGCCATCCCCCGAACCAGCATCCAGAGATAGGACCCATTGCTATGCAAGATCCGATATTCTGTTTGTAAGTGAGGGCTTCGTCCTTTTAAGTGGGCCTGAATATCGGCTTCCACTCGTTCAAAGTCATCGGGGTGAATGCGACTGAACCATTCATCGGGATTGGACCCGATTTCGTCGGGGTGAACACCGATCGCCGACTTCCATCGGGGGGAAAAATAGATTTCCTGGGTGTTCAAATCCCAGTCCCATATTCCATCATTAGCCCCAGCAACGGCGATCGCATAGCGTTCCTGACTCTTCTGCAAAGCAAAGGTGGCCCGTTCCACCGCCAACTCCATTTCCCAAGGTTTTCTGACCCAGATAAAGGTGGATAATCCACAGGAGAAGGCTAAAAAGCCCCCGAGAGAGTATAACCAGCCAATGGGTCTACTCATGGGCCATCCGTCCAAGGGGATGGCGGCCATTTGCCAGGACCCGTTGGGTAAGGAAACATCCAGGAGAACTGGGTTACGATTAAACAGGTCAGGGTCTCCGAAAAATACCGCCCCTTCGGACCCTAAGCCATCTTGTCCACGAATAGCGTACTGGACGGGAATGGGAGTATTGAAGCGATATTGAGGGAGGGTGGGTTTGCGTCCTGGGGGGGTGGCGATCGCCGGGGTTGTCCGGAGGAGTCCGGCATCAGTGAAGAGTACCTGCGGGTCGATGATAATCGCCACCAGCCCCCAGTAAGCACCCTCACCGGGACTATTCGGGGAATTCAGGAAAATGGGGGTGCGACTCACTAAGGCAGTTCCCCCCTGAACTAACGGCGCAGGACCGGCAACGAGGGTAGTTCTATTCTCGATACTTTGTCGGACAATGTTTTGAGAGGTGTAAAATTCCAGAAGATTGAGCCCCAGGGCGGTTTCATGACCCTCGAACGGATAAAGATGAGTGATAATATTATCTTTAGCCAACTGAATATTCAGAATCCCCGTTTGCTCGGAGACCATGACTTGAGCAAGGCGCTCAAATTGCTCTGGAGTCACATTGGGATGGTTGGAAACGTAGGCAACCAGGCCCCGAGTAATAAACAATCGGGAGTTTAAGGCGCTTTCGAGTTTAGCTCGCTTCGTACTGAGTTGGAGCAAAACGTCCGTGCGAATTTGCTGACGGTTGCGTTCGATTTCCGACTTGGCCAGGGCCCAAACTCCGACGATAACTAGGCCAGCCGAACAGACAGCAGCAATGTAAGGTGACAATCGCGATCGCATCACACTCTCATATTTATTCAATTATCCACAAGTCAGCGATAGCTATTTTTACGAAAGCAAAACCTGATGGACACCAGGCCCCTACAACTGAGCCAGGGATTTGCCGCTTCTGCCCCGATCGCTCAGGAGATTGTAGAAGTTGGCATTTTTCAAACTGAAACTGTTTTAAGGGGTAAAAAAATTTCCTTCATTAATTAGCTTATCCTATCTTACCCGACAGATTCTAGAGACTTCAGAGAAATCATTTCACCGGGATGCTATAAAAAATGCTGGCGGTTTCATATTGTATTTAAGGCTACTATTTTCAGCGGAGGCAATCCCGTGAAATGCCTCCGCACTCACCGACACTTGTCCCTAAATCAGCAAATCCTGACGCGGCTTAAACGTTTCAATCTGACGCAATTTTTCGTAGAGTTCTCGTTCCTGGTCCGTGACCTGTTTCGGGACCGCAATCACAATTTCCACCAGTTGGTCACCCCGGTTGCCATCGCCAGTGGGATAGCCCTTATTGGCAAGACGCAACCGTTTACCCGGTCCAACTCCTGGGGGAAGGGTCATTTTCACCAACCCATCGAGGGTCGGGACTTCCACCGGCCCACCGAGCACCGCCTCACAGGGGGAAATGGGCAGAACACAGTAGATATCCGCCCCTTCAACCTTAAAAAACCCGTGGGGGGCGACGGTGATTTTTAAATACAAATCCCCCCCATTCATGCCTTGACCCCGGAGGCGAATCCGTTGACCCGTGACCATTCCCGTAGGCATGGTTACTTCAAGCGAGCGGCCATCTTCCAGGCGAATCCGTTCCCGACCCCCGGTATAGGCTTTTTCCAGAGGTAAAGTCAGACGCGCTTCCACATCCCTTGGGTTAGGACGCGCCGGAATGGTGTAGGCAGTTTTGCTACTGCGGGGTTGAAAGGTATCGCGATCGCTGGCGGTAGCCGTAGTCCCTACCCCCACCCCAGCGGTCCGGGTTTCGCGACGTCCCAGCAGTTCATCTACAAAACTGTCAAAATTAGCATATTCCGAGAAATTACTCGAACTGCGAGGTTCCCGGGACGAACCGGCAGCAAAAGGATTGCTGCGACTGTTCCAACTTGGGGGTCGCACCGCAGCGCGACCTTTAAACCCTTTCTTGCCCAAAAACCGACTAAATTCGTCGTATTGCGCCCGCTTGTTCGGGTCCGAGAGGACCTCATACGCTTCCGAGAGGTCCTTAAATTTTTCCTCGGCAGCTTTATTGCCCGGATTCAGGTCAGGGTGATACTGCCTTGCCAGTCGCCGGTAGGCTTTTTTTATCGACTCCGTAGAGGCTTCTTTCGTCAATCCGAGAATTTCGTAATAATTGCGCCAGTTCTGCATATCCGCGATTTTAGACGTTAGATTTTGGATTGTTATCAATTAGATGGACGGACGACCTTGGAGTTATGGGGGGGGACTGCGGTTGAGTTGCCGCTTCCACGGCGCGAGGGGACCCTATCGAACTGCGCTCACCCTCACCAAAGCGCGATCGCCTTTTCCAAAATCGTTCGCGCCGGCTTGATTTTACAACCACTCTTCATCATCGTCATCCCAATCTTCATCCTGGTAGGGATTATTGTAACGGTTTGGGCTACTCGTCCCCGAGACCGAGGACCGTCCCCGGCGTCGGGGTCCGCGACTGTCTCCGGGATAAAAATCTCGCGGTTGGGAAGCGCGAGTGTCTCCGGGATAATAGTCTCGGGATTGAGGTCCGCGACTGTCTCCGGGATAATAGTCTCGGGATTGGGGTCCGCGACTGTCTCCGGGATAGATTTCTCGCGGTTGCCGATAGGCCGTCTCGAAGAAATCATCTCTCACCGAGTCTCGTTCCGGTCGGTCTTCGGTAAAAGCACGGCGGATTGAGCCAAAAATACTCTCTTCCTCCTCCGTCTCTTGAGTGCGCCGATAGATTTCCCGGTTGAGTTCGTAGACTGCATCCTGAAGGTCAGACTGGGCTAAGTCGATTCCCCGTTCGTCCCCCCGTTCTAAACTCTGGCGCAGATCTCGGATGGCGGTTTCAATCCGTCCGCGATGAGGGGCCACAAATTGGATTCCATAATCCAAAGTCGCCTCTCTGAGTTGCCGTTCCGCTTGATAGGCTAATGCCTCGACTCGGTTGCGTTTTTCGATTCGTTCCCGGCGTTCGCGATCGACTTGGGCATATTCATCGGCCTCTTGAATCATCCGCATCACTTCTGATTCGCTGAGGGTAGATGCCCCCTGAATCACCACACTCTGCTCTCGCCCGGTCATCCGGTCTAAGGCAGTCACCTGCAAAATTCCATTGGCATCCACATCAAAGGATACTTGAATTTGGGGAACTCCCCGAGGTGCCGGTGGAATTCCGGTCAATTTAAATCGTCCCAAGGATTTATTGTCCGCAACCATTTCCCGTTCTCCCTGGACAATATGAATTTCTACGACGGTTTGATTATTCTCTGATGTCGAAAAGATATCAGAACGCCGCACGGGAATGGTGGTGTTACGGGGAATTAGTTTTTTCATCACCCCACCGATGGTTTCCAGTCCCACAGACAGGGGCGTGACGTCTAATAGCAGGACATCGCGGATTTCTCCGGCGAGAATTCCCGCTTGGATGGCGGCACCGACGGCGACGACTTCATCGGGGTTGACGTTTTGATTGGGTTCGCGATCGATTAAGCTGCGGACCAGTTCTTTGACCAGGGGAATCCGGGTGGAACCGCCGACGAGGACGACTTCATCGATTTGGGCGGGGCTCATTCCTGCGTCGGTGAATGCCCGCTTGAGGGGAATGCGAAGTCGTCGAATTAGGTCGCCGCAGAGGGCTTCAAATTGCGATCGCGTCAGTTTGGTTTCGAGGTGTTTGGGTCCTTCTGCCGTTGCGGTGATAAAGGGCAGGTTAACGTCGGTGACTTGCACTCCGGAGAGTTCGATTTTGGCTTTTTCCGCTGCTTCAATCAACCGCTGCAAACTTTGGCGATCGCGTCGCAAGTCTACATCTTCTGCGGCCAGGAATTGTTCCGCCAGCCAGTCTACTATTTTCTTATCGAAATCATTGCCCCCCAACTGGGTATCCCCAGCGGTCGATTTCACCTCAAACACCCCATCCCCGACTTCCAGGATGGAAACGTCAAAGGTGCCACCCCCCAAGTCAAAGACGAGAAGGGTTTTATAATCAAGCTGGTCAAAACCATAAGCCAATGAGGCGGCTGTGGGTTCATTGATGATCCGCTTGACATCTATCCCGGCAATCCGTCCGGCATTGCGGGTGGCCTGTCTTTGGGCATCGTTAAAATAAGCCGGAACCGTAATCACTGCGCCGGTTACGGGTTCTCCCAGATAGCGGGTGGCTTCATCTACCAGTTTCCGCAAAATCATCGCCGAGACCTCTTCGGCGGAGAAGTCTTTTTTCAGCCGAGGACATTTGATTTTGATGTTGTCCTCTTCATCGCGCCGGATGGTGTAAGGAACTCGCTTGGAGTCCGAGGAAAGTTCCCCATAGCGGCGGCCCATAAACCGCTTGATGGCATAAAAGGTATTTTGGGGATTGAGCACCGCTTGCCGTCGGGCCATCTGCCCGACTAGCTGTTCCCCTTCTTTGCTAAAACCGACCACGGAGGGAGTTGTCCGCGTTCCTTCTGCATTGGCAATCACCACCGGCTTGCCTCCCTCCATTACTGCGACCACTGAGTTGGTTGTCCCCAGGTCAATGCCGACTACTTTGCCCATGCTGTTGTCTCCACCTCTCGTGTTTTACTGCTTGGATTAACAATTAAACTGATTTTGGGTTGGTTGGCTAGTTGGAACTTTATTACAAGAAGCGATCGCCACAGCCAGTGACGACAGAACAGTTAACCCTAAGTTGCAATACTCAGGATATTGCTTTCTGACTTTATTCTATCTTGCGTCCGCACTGTAGCGGTTTTAGCCTCGGTCAGTGCAACTCTTCGCCTGGGTGGCTGGGAAAACCCCACCAGGACTTACGCAATCTGTAACATGAAGCCCTAAATGTAGAGGCGATTCCCGAATCGCCTTTACATTTAGGCTTGGCCCTCCAACAATGGGTAAGTCCTGCTAATCCTGTCCTGAATCCCCAGAATATCGGCTTTTTCTGGCTTGCGGGAGTTGACTTTTTCTCTTGAGTCGGTTTTCGGAGGCTAAACTAGAGATTGAAGAGTGTTGCCGATCGCCTCGCGGGAGGGGGTTGGCAGGCAAGCAAAAGATTCAGGGTGTGAGGGGCGAGACTTACCAATTCCCGGTTCTTTCCTGGATGCTGTACAAATGCTACGGTTTATGACCCGTTTCGGGCTCATTTAGGAGGGATAGCCGGATCAAGGTTAGTCACGAATCGACGTTAACGCATTATTCCCAGGAGTTGGAAAATGTCGTCGTTTGGATATTTTCGCCTAGAACCCCGGCCCGAACATATTCGGGCTGTACTTGAAGCCCTAAAACAACAAGATGCGATCGCCCCACAAGAGTTGGCTAAATTGTCTGGATTGACCTTAACTCAGGTCAAATGTGCCCTGAATGAATTAGAACTCAGAGCAAAAATCAAAATTCTCCGTCGCGATTCTACCCCCCGGGTCCGAGTTACCTTGGTGAAGCGATGGAACAGTCCGGACCTTAAAACTTGTTAGTCCATTTCGCGATTGTGGGAGTCTTGATTAAGCCTTGAAGCGTTTAAATCCCTGGCCTATCCAGTAGCCTATCCCAGAGAATGCGGCGGCGTCGGGCTTTCCCTAATCTCGGCGTCGCCTCTTTTTTATCCAGGTTCTCAAGGAGATATTAGACTTCTTGCAAAATTCTTTAAAGCCCCCCTTTTTAAGGG
>CAYUEH010000150.1:0-10039 GCA_964442465.1 uncultured Laspinema sp.
GAAGCGCCTGTCCATAAGAGCAATTTGATGGCCCCAAAGAGTGATGGAATGTAGAAGCGCCCCTACAAATACACCTTGACAGGGCTAGAGTTAAAATCCTTACCAGGATGCACCCCGAACCCTGGCTTGCTGCTGGGGAATGTCTTTTCTCACACTCCCCTATCAACTTCCTCTACTTAACACAGAACTTTGCACTGTCCAGTTAACTAAGTGCCATTCGGATATGAAAAGCATGAACAAGACTAACATTGATGCCGGAATGGATATCGTAACTGATGTCGTAATAGTGGGGAGTGGATTTGCGGGACTCAGTGCTGCGATCGCCGCCGCTCAAGCAGGAGTATCCGTCATTCTGGTGGAAAAAGAAGCAAGCTGTGGGGGAAACTCCCTGATCAGTGGTGGTACTTTGACCGTCGTGGGTTCCCCGATTCAGACACGAGAAGGCATTGCAGACTCCTTTGCCTTGCTCAAGCAAGATATGTTAACCGCAGGCAGACAACTGAATAATGTGGCCTTAGTTGAGACGATGGTTCAGGAATCCTACCCAACGCTGCAATGGCTTACAGAGGAACTAGGGGTAAAATTCAAGGATCGGGTCGATCAGTATGGGGGCCATTCTGTACCCCGCAATCACAGTCCTGAAACGCTTTCAGGCTCTGCAATCCTGACCGCAATGCTGACTCAGGCCAAGTCCCTAGGGGTTGAGATTAGAACCCAAACCCGACTCATTCGGCTCTTGACAACACCGGCTCAAACGAACACCACGCCTCCGATGGTTACGGGGGTTGTCGTCAAAACCCCCGATCGGGAGATTAAGCAGATTGGGGTAAATCAGGGCGTTGTATTAGCGACTGGTGGGTTTTCTGGCGATCGCGCTTTTCTGCAACAACAGGCTCCCCACTTACCAACTGGATTGGATCATACCAACGTCCCCCATGCCACCGCCGAAGCCCTGATTGAGGCGATACGGATTGGTGCCCAAGGCATTGATTTGGATCAAGTACAGCTAGTCCCCTGGGTCTCACCGGATGAAACGGGATATGGCATTGCCCCTCTATTTGCCAGTTACACCGTTTTAGCCTATGGGTTGGCCATTGATCCGGTAACTGGAAAGCGTTTTATTAATGAGCTGGCCGATCGCAAAACCTGGGTAGACACCCTATTGACCCTGGGACATCCTTGTATTGGCATCGCTGATACGGCGGGTATGGAAAATTCTGGGATTGATATTGAACCCTATTTAGCCGATCGAGCAGTCGTCAAGAAATTTTCAACCCTATCTTCCCTCGCCGCAGAATATAGCATTCCCGACACCGCATTACAGCAAACCCTGGATCGATACAACTACTTTGTGGGACAACTGCATGAAGATCGAGATTTTGGCAAATCCTTACGCGATCGCGCAAAACCCTTAAACCCGCCATTTTATGGTGTACGCTTATGGCCTAAAGTGCATTACACCATGGGGGGGGTGAAAATTGATGCTCAAGCACAGGTTCTTGGGGTTGGGGATCTTCCCATTGCCGGACTTTACGCTGCGGGTGAGGTCACAGGTGGAATTCATGGGGCTTGTCGTTTAGGGGGCTGTGCCATTACAGAATGTATTGTGTTTGGTCGCATTGCAGGGCAAAATGTAGCCAAGCATAGCATTACTTAAAATCATGATTAGTCATCAAGAACGATACGATCGCTGGGCCCCCGATTACAATCAAGATGTTGCAGAAAGAAACTATGATGGCCCCCAATATATTGTCAACTATCTTATGGAGCTAAAAGACAAAGGGCAAATTGCTATTCATCCAACCCCTGAGTTCAAAGTCATTGATGTGGGGTGTGGATCGGGCCTCGTGGGTCAAGCCTTACGAAACCAGGGTTATCACCATATCGATGGAACAGATTTGTCCCAAGGCATGATCGGGGAAGCTCAAAAAACAGGAGCCTATCAAACCCTGATTGGCTGGCAAGATTTAAATCATCCCCTCCCCTTTTTTCTACAGGGTCAGTACGATCTGACCATTTGTTGTGGCGTATTTGCTTTGGATTTTGTCAAACCTGAGTCCTTGAAATGGTTAGCCGAAGTCACTAAACCGGGAGGACTTGTCGCCCTGTCTACCAAGACAACCTATTACGACACCTACGATTTTGAAGGCTATTACAAGCAATTACAAACAGAGGGTAAAATTCAACTGATTGATTGTCGGATGAATCAGCCTTATCTCGGTGCTGAAGCCGATGGTCATTACTGGGTGTTTTCAGTCAAAGCGATGTGAAAAAATAGGATCGAAATAGCGCCCAATAATCTGCGAATTAAAAAATGGTAAAAACCTGTTTGTTTGTCAATAATCGCGAGCCTTACCCTGAAACCTGTTTTGACCATATTTCTGGCATTGATATGGTGTGGTATCAGGATCATTCCGATCGCTTTTCCTTAGAAGAAGCCATCACCAACAATCCCACCACCGAGATCTTAATCACCACCCTGATGGACTGGAGTGCAGCTCATCTTAAGCAGTTTCCCAACCTTGAACTGATTATTACGATTACGACGGGAACTGACTACATTGATAAAAATTACTGTCAACAGCACAACATTAAAGTCCTTAATACCCCTGGCTTCACGGGGACATCCGTTGCTGAACATGCCGTTGCCCTAATGTTGGCCGCAGCAAAACGGTTGGTTGATTTTAACCACAAAATTCGCACAGGTGACTATCAAATCTTTGAACATCAGGGCATTGAACTGTTTGGCGCTCAAGCTGGCATTATTGGCATGGGCCGGATTGGATCGCAGGTTGCCCAAATGTTACAGGGCTTCGGGATCAACGTTGTCTACTGTAACCGCACTCAGAAGGTCAGTGATTTTGGGGTGCAGGTCGATCTCGATACATTAGTGAACACTAGCGATATCATCTTTTTAACTCTCTCCTTAAATGAGACTTCTCGTCAGATGATTAATCAAGACACCCTTGCTAAAGTCAAACCCGGTGCTATTCTCATCAATATTTCCCCTGACGATCTCATTGAGTTTTCTGCCCTCCAAAGCGCCTTAACCAAGGGTCAGATCTCCTATGCGGGCTTAGATATTCACCATGAGGACGATCGATTCTTGAACCTGCCTAACACTATTTTGACACCTCGCCGTGCTTGGTATACCCAAGCTGCCTTTGAGCGTCGGATCAAAATTTTTAGTCAAACCCTTGCCGATTATATGCAAACTCAGCACTAGCTAGTATTCTGTCAGGATTATTTTGCGATGACTCTCAAGCTTTTACTCATTCAGGGGGCGAACATGGCCTCTCTGGGCGATCGCCAAGGTAGTACCTATGGCGATCTCACAGCCGATCAACTTAATCAAATGTTGCAACAGCATTCCAGTAAATTGGGTTACAAACTCGATATTTTTTACACCAATATTGAAGGTGAAGCGATTAATAAAGTCTATGCTAGTGTGACGGATGGCATTGATGGCATCCTGGCAAATCCAGCAGGCTTCACCTACAATGCTTATGCTCTGAGGGATTGCCTCACCTACGTTGCCCCTCCCTATGTGGAGATTCATATCACCAATATTGATAAACGAGAGATCAAATCAGTTCTATCCGTGGCAGCCGCAGGAGTTGTCTATGGATTTGGTATTGATTCCTATTTTATCGCTCTTGAAGCAATGTTGAGACTACTTAATCATGAAACCTATCAAAATCATTGAAATCTGTTCTGAACTCGGTGCGGCCCAATTGGGAGCGAGTATGGGGCCTGATGCAATTCGCATGGCTGCCCACAAAGCGGGGAGTGATTTTTTTAGCAAATATCCAACGATTCGATTGCCCGATCGCAATTATTTGTTATCCAATCGCCAGCACAATCAAGGCTGTTCTCACGTCAAACGACTTCGCTATATCCTCGAAACCTGCCAAATCGCCTGTAATACAGTCGCAGAAGTATTGGAGCAGGGTGAGTTTCCTCTCGTGTTTTCAGCAGATCACTCCTCGGCTGCCGGAGTCATTGCCGGAGTTAAGCAAGCCTATCCTGAAGAACGCCTCGGCATTATTTGGATTGATGCCCACAGCGATATGCACTCTCCCTACACCACCCACTCTGGCAATATGCACGGAATGCCCCTCGGTAGTGCGCTAGGCTTGGATGCAGAAGCCAGAGAATGGTTGAATACTAAGCCCAATCCCTTGCCCTTGGCAACCCAAAAACAATGGACGCACCTGAAGGAGTTGGGAGGCATTTCACCCAAGGTACAGCCTCAAGACTTAATTTTGATTGGGGTGCGCTTCTTTAAACCGGAGCATTCTATTTTGATTCAACAATTAGGAATTACGCTCTACAGTGTGGCCGACATCCGAGAGCAAGGTGTAGCATTGCATATCGAGCAAATCAATCAGCAGATCCAGGATTGCGATCGCGTTTATGTTTCCTTTGATGTGGATAGTTTAGATTGCCATACCGTCTCTTTTGGCACGGGAACGCCTGAACCGGATGGGTTGTATTTGTCTGAGGCGATCGCCCTGCTAAAATCGATCGTGGCGAATCCTAAAGTCTGCTGTTTGGAGATTTCGGAAGTCAATCCCATTTTGGATAATAAAGGTAACGCAATGGGTGAGGCTGCTTGGCAAGTCTTAGAAAAGATTACTTGAATATGACCGATAAACTGACAATACAGCGCTTTGCGCCCTCTGTGGGGGAATGGGGGAATGGGGGGAGTAAACAACAGACTCAATCTAGCGAGTGAGGTATTTTAGCGATCTATAACAACCGCCATTAATGTACCTCATAACAGAGAAAACTGCTGTATTTATCTCCCTACTCTCCAGATTTTAATCCCATTGAAATGTGGTGGTCACAACTGAAGTCTTTTATTTTTGATTTTTCTCCTACTACTAGCTCTATGATTGATACTCTTCTGGCTGTAGCCCTTGACTTAATTAATCCGAAACATTTAAGAAATAGGTTTGCTCATTGTTGCTACTGTACCTCATAACAGCGCGAAGCGCTGTATGTTTGATCGCTTCTGGCTGGCAGCGATTTTCTTGGGGTTATGGAAGATGGATTCGCGACAAATTGTGCATCCATTAAATAATCGGCTAATCGGGATAATCCTATCTCAATATGATGAGAAGGACAAGCAAAGTTTAAACGGAGAAAAGCATTATCGTGAGGGTGAAAATCAACCCCCGGAGTCGAACATAAGGCATGGTTTTGAGCCAAATCGAGAGATAATGCCATTGCACTTTCCTCCGCTTTCGTCACATCAACCAAGGCAAAAAAACCGACTTGGGGGTGAGTGCGAAGAGATAAGCCTAAATCTTGGGCTGTCTGTTTGAATAAATCCCAATTTTGCCGGAGCATTCGACAATGTTGGTTCACCAAAAGATCCCAATGGGGCATCAGTTTGGCAGCGATGATTTGACTGGGTAAGCTAGTACACATATTCAAAACAGCCTTTACATTAGTCATCAGCTTAACCTGAGCTTCAGGCACAATTAAATACCCGACTCGAAAACCTGCAATGGCCAGAGATTTAGAGAGACTATTGACAATCAGGTGGCGATCGCAATAGGAAATAGCACTTGGGATAAATTGATCGGTTAAGGGCAAGGATTGATAAACTTCATCAAAAATCACAGGTACTCCTAAGCTGGCGATCGCCTCCAACTCTTCCTGACCTAGGAAAGATCCGTAGGGGTTGTTTGGAGAATTAATAATAATGGCTTGGGTTTGGGAGGAGATGTACTGGGGTAACGCTTCGAGATCGATCGCGCAACCCTTCATGGGGACAAGGCAACAAGTCCCATTCAATATCTCTACCATCACTTTATAGGCAGGATAACAGGACTCTGGCAAAATCACCTCTCCTCCCGGTTTCAGCAGCATCGCTAAGGCGATCGTCAATGCACCCGATGCGCCATCGGTAATGCACACGCGATCGGGTGTTAGATCGTAGTTATACCAATCCTGATAATACCGGCAAATGGCAAGGCGCAAATCCATCATGCCGTTGATATCACCATAACCAATGTAGTCCTTCAGCAACGTATTGCTGAGTTGAACATTAACGCGATCAAATGGGTTGAAAGAGGACATCCCCTTGCCCAGGTTGATCGGTTCAAACCCCTGATGTTCAGTTGTCTCAAACGCCTCCATAACAACATCCATCGCCAATGATGGATAAGAGCAGTAATATTCATTCATAGATGTACCTACCTCATGTGTTTTCTCATAAGGCGTTCTATCACAAAACGGGGGATCTTAAGGTATCGATCGCGCCTAAAACTGATTCCAGGGTCTTATAATCCTGTCGGGACACCCGGCTGACCAAATCATGCAGGTTGTTGGTATATTTCTCTTCTAACTGTTGACTCCAAACCGGATCGATATTTTTCTCTGCCAATTTTCGATAAAGCTGTTGAACAGCAAGAGGAGGATGGGTAAGGGGTAAATGATCTTGACAAAATTCTCTGACTGCCACTTCCAGGTCGATTCCTTCAGGCTGAAGTTGGTGATGGGTCAGATATCCTTCTAGAGAGGTATTGCCACCAGCTAACCCGAAACTGTTTAGCGTCACGTCTATCCATTCGCAACCATAAGCGACAGCCCGATTGGAATTCCGAATCGCATATCCCTGAGTATCATGGGCATGAAAACCAAGGGCTTGTGGGCAAATTTCCCGCGCACTCGAAATCAACGTCTGGACATCGCTGGGATAAAGGGCCCCTCTAGAATCGGCAAGATAGACAATATCGACATCCCTGGAGACGGCGATCCTGCTAAGTAACCCCTTAATTTCCTCAAGGGAATAAGATGATACACAAATGAGATTGAGACTGATGCGGATATCATTACACTGTTGCTTGATGGCGTGAGCTATCTCTAAGGCATGATCTATCAGCTCGGCAGTGCAAGGCATTCGTAATAGTGAAATATGCTCAAGTTTATCAGCTACTGCGGCTTGCCAATCCCCATCTGCCGGATTCAACATACAGACTAGATTCATGTCTGGGTGAAACTGTCGAAGTTTAGCGAGAAATTCTGGCGGACAACCATTGACCGCAGTTGTTTGCAATTGGGGCGATCGGACAAACCCAACTTCAATATTGCGTAAACCCTGTTGATGTAAAAAGGCCAATAAATGGTTCGCATTTTCCCACGAAAACTGCCAATCGTTTAGGTAACCTCCATCCCTCAGAGTTACATCTAATATAGTCTTTAGCATGTTATAGCTCGGTTTCTTGGGCATGGAATCAGCAAAATAAATTAGTTTAACTAATAACGATAAGTTATAAAAATACTGACTAAAAATTGATTAATTTTAATCGGTAGTCATTGCATTCGTATTGGTGTTTGTATTGGACGGAGTAACAGTAGTCGATGCACTATAGCGTTTCTCATCTCCATAAGGTACGGCGATGGCGGCCCCAAACCCCTCTCCATCCCCCCTACCCCCCTTTGAAAGGGGGGGGAGAGGGGCTTTGAAACGTACCTCATGAGTCCGGGAACCGCTATAGAGGCTGAAACGGCTGGGGTCGCCAATGGGGATTTGGTACTGGGATTAAGCGATCGCGCATTGCTCTGAGTCTCAGATTCAGTGACCAGTCTACCACCGCACCACCACCGGGATTTCAGTCAGTCCAACGGTTTTGGCGGCTTTATACCGGCGTTCCCCCGCTACTAACTCATACTGGTTTTCCCCAACTGGTCGCACGATAACCGGCTGAAGAATACCATGTTGTTTGACACTGGCAGTCAGTTCCGCCATTGCCGTTCCATCGAAGTAGCTCCGGGGTTGGAACTGCGAGGGAGAAATTTGGTCGAGCGAAATTGTCTTGCAGGCAGACGACGAAAAAATCGGTTGAGTATTCTTGTTATCCATCTGCCTTCTAGCCGTCAAGTTGAACGCTACGAAAAAAAGTGCCGGATGCCTCTGAGTGCATCGGTTTAATGGCAGTTAGCATCGACTGGAGTCGATCGCGCAAACCCTTCCCAAACCCGTTCGGGATGAGTTGGCTTGCGACCTGTAAGTACATAAGCATCATAGTTTTTATGATTCTATCTCTATCTCTAGAAGTAGTCTCTAGTTTTTATGCTTTTTTACGAGTTTTGTAATAAAACTTTATTAAATTCGCGGGTTTTTCACGTTGATATATTGCACTTAATTAAAGAAAAATTCCTTAAAACTTTATACTGTAAAGACTGTAAGCAAATAATTTACATTAATTTGCACGAAATAATCCCTAAAGTAGTTGATTCGCAAGTTGATGCTAAATTCAACGAATGGTTTAGCTAAAAATAGCTCGCAATGCAGTAGCAATCGCTACAGAAAAACCTTTGATGTTATATTCAACTAATAATCTAATCGCATCAGTAGGCTCCAGTGCGATCGCCCGGTAAGCGCAGCTATCCACTCATCCCGATCGCCACTCGGTCAACAAGGGCAATCGAATCTCATCCCGTGCCGCTCGCGCCCTTCGGTTGCGTTCCAGCTACAGTGCCGAGTCCCAAATCACTGAAATCCAGACACAGTAAGCATTTTGAGAGTGAGCAGAAGTCCCCTGAAAAATGCTTTCCTTATAAATAACCCGACATCTGCTCACCCTGCCCCCACGCATCCAGGCACCAGAGCGATCGCCATTGCACGGGAACGCGACTGCCCACCAAAACGCGATCGCATCCAGCAGTCATGGATCCACAGTCAGATTGATGCCCCCGATCTCATCACAACCACCAGAACGCGATCGCATCACAAGCACCAAAACGCGATCGCATCAACAGTCACGGATCCACAAGCAGATTCGTGCAGCCGATCGCTCGCAACCACCAAAACGCGATAAGCCTACGGCATAGCTGCGCTTACCGCAACCGAATCCGTTTCCCCCTAAAGTGTCGGGTTCGCAGAGAGGCGATCGCAACCGAATCCAATCAGATAACTCTCAGACCTAACAGTTATCTCAGAACCGATCGCCCCTGGACTCAACCGGATAACTCTCATATCGGTTGCCACATTATTTGTCGCCGTTGACAGATTAATGTCGCCTTGGCATCAATCATTTTGTCGGTGCTTCTCCCACGGTTTCGGCAGTTATCTGATTTCTGATTCTCCAGTTGCCGATGGCGCAGAAGAAGCCTACTTACAATCCCTTGCCAATACCTTTTACAAGAAACGACATCTAATTTGTCAAAATTACAAAAGACGACATTTAATTTGTCAAGCCTAGTTTGGGGTGGGTTAAAGTGTAAAAATAGCCTAAACCTTTATGCACAGAGGGATTCAGCCTATCAAGTTCAGCGACATTAATTTGGCAAGACGACATTTAATTTGGCAACCGACAATAGACCTCTTGCAAAAAAAATCTATGTTATAATGAGAAGTTTTGAATTTTAGACCCCAGAGCCAACTCATAATTGTAAAGTGCTGCCAACAAATTACAACGGAGACCATTCGGCCAAAATTAAGCAAAACTTTTCATTATAGCATAAAATTATTTTGCAAGAGGTCTAATGGGGCCATTCGGTTGGTAATTTGGCACGACGAGATAATTCGTTTTCAACCAGAACTCTTGCCACGGATAATCCTATCTCCCACGCCGCCCAAACAATGGCTCCCAGGCTAGAAGCTGTTTCTAGCTTAAGGATGCGGGTTTCCCAGTCGGGGATTTCATCAATGATTCGTTCCAATAATGCTATCATAGAGGTACATGAAAAATTTTTGGACAAGGAATGTGTGCAATCACATTCCTTTTTTATTTTACCCCAACCCCTCCCCTGAAGCGGCTCCCGATACAGACCCGAACGGGACTCCTCCCCCAACTCCTAGATGCGCCCCTAAGTGGGACATGAAATAGCCATAAAATCCATCAAAAATTCACCCGTCATAACCGTTGGAAGTGTTCCCAATGCGAGGGTTTGGAGATGTTTTATTCCTAGAAGTCAAGGCTTGCCGGTTGTGCTGTGGAGGAGTAACTGCATTCAGGGGAAAGACTGGGCAGGCGATCGCCTCTTAAGGGAACTCCAAAAAATAAAATCTCCAAAACGTTCG
>CAYUEH010000151.1:0-1674 GCA_964442465.1 uncultured Laspinema sp.
CTCAGCCCTTACCGCTTTTGCTTCGTTCAACCATGACCTCAACCCTTGACTTTCTCGCCCATCTGAACCCCAACCAACGGCGCGCTGCGGAACATTTCTGTGGCCCCTTGTTAGTCGTTGCCGGGGCGGGTTCGGGCAAAACTCGGGCGCTTACTTATCGAATTGCTAATTTAATCCGCACTCATCAAGTCCATCCTGAGGATATCCTGGCGGTGACCTTTACGAATAAGGCGGCGCGGGAAATGAAGGAACGGATTGAGAAGATTTTTGCCGATACGGTGGCAGAACAAAAGTATGATAAACCGTTTTCTGCCCTAGATCCAGCGGAACAAACTCAGGTGCGATCGCAGGTGTGGAGAAACAGCATTAAACCCCTGTGGATTGGCACGTTCCATTCCCTCTGTTCCCGGATTTTGCGCTACGATATTGAAAAGTTTAAAGATGAAAATGGTCGGCAATGGAGCCGCAAATTCTCTATCTTAGATGAGTCCGATGCTCAAACGGCAATTAAGGATATTGTCATCAAACAGATGAATTTGGATAACAAAAAATTTGAGCCTCGCAAAATCCGCTATGAAATTAGTGGGGCGAAAAATAAGGGTTTGTCTCCTCGGGAGTTAGAAGCGACTGACCCGGAAAATTACCGCAATCGCAAGGTAGCGGAGATTTATAGTCGCTATCAGGATACTTTGGCGGCGAATAATGCCCTGGATTTTGATGATTTGATTCGGATTCCGGTGGAACTGTTTCGGCAAGATGCTCAAGTTTTGGATTACTGGCATCGCAAGTTTCATCATATTTTGGTGGATGAATATCAGGATACCAACCGCACTCAATATGATTTTATTCGGATGTTGGTGACCAATGGGGCATCGGCCAAATCGTTTAACAAATGGGAAAATCGCTCAGTGTTTGTGGTGGGGGATGTAGACCAATCGATTTATTCCTTCCGCATGGCGGATTATACCATTTTGCTGGAGTTCCAGGAAGATTTTGGGGATGGTTTAGAGGATGATGAAACCCAAACTTTGGTAAAATTAGAGGAAAATTATCGGTCCCGGGAAAATATCCTGGAAGTTGCTAATAAACTGATTGAGAATAATACAGAACGCATTGAGAAGGTGTTGCGTCCCACCCGGGGGGAAGGGGAAGCGATTATCTGTTATCGCACCGAAAATGATTTAGATGAAGCGCAATATGTGGTGACTCAAATTCGGATGTTGCACAATCAGCATCCGGAGTTGGATTGGGGTTCGTTTGCGATTTTGTATCGGACCAATGCTCAATCGCGCTCGTTTGAGGATGTGTTAGTTAAAATGAATATCCCCTATCGGGTGGTGGGGGGTTTGAAGTTCTACGATCGCAAGGAAGTTAAGGATGCGGTTGCCTATTTGCGCGCCCTTGCTAACCCCTCGGATTCGATTAGTTTGCGGCGGATTATTAATACCCCCAAACGCAGTATTGGGAAAACGACTTTAGACCGTTTGGATGAGGCGGCAAAGCAGTTAGGCGTCCCCCTGTGGGAAATTCTCAGTGATGAGACATCGGTGAAAACCCTGGCAGGGCGATCGGTGAAACAAGTGTTAGAATTTGCTGCGTTAATGTCCCGATGGCAGGAACAAGTGGAAACCTTACCGGCGATTGAAATCCTGAAAGGGATTATGGAAGAATCCA
>CAYUEH010000151.1:1774-10025 GCA_964442465.1 uncultured Laspinema sp.
GTGGGAATGGAAGAGGGTTTATTCCCCAATTTCCGCAGTGTGAATGACCCGCGTAGTCTGGAAGAAGAACGCCGACTTTGCTATGTAGGAATTACTCGCGCCCAGGAACGATTGTTTTTAACTCATGCCTTAGAACGGCGTTTGTGGGGGTCTTATGAACGCGCTCAACCCTCGCGATTTCTAGCCGAATTACCCCGGGATTTACTGCAAGGAAATTCGGTTCCCAAGGAAAAAACTCGCCGCAGTTCTGGGGCTGCAAAAACCCCCAAAGGGGCATCGGCAATGGTGAATTGGCAGGTGGGGGATATGGTGGTTCATGATACTTTTGGTCCCGGGGAAGTGTCTCACGTTTTCGGGTCGGCTACGAAGATGTCCTTGGCGATTAAATTTATGCGCGGGGGACAAAAAATTATCGACCCGCAGACGGCACCGATGGAAAAATTAAATTAAACTTCTGGCAAAATTATCAAGAGATCCCCCCAACCCCCCTTATTAAGGGGGGCTTCACAGCGGAACTAAAAGGGAGAAATTGCGTCTGGGAACAGCCTGGATTTTGGACCCAAGGAACCGTGACTCAAAGAACAGACTATATATCGCGATCGCAGAGATTAAACCGATGGAAAGAGGACTGATGTGGTTACCCTTGCTGGCCCTATTTATAGGACTGGCTTGGGCAGGATGGAACGAATATCAAAAAGTGGAAGCCTATCGGACTTGGGCGCAGGGATTCGATCGCACCAAGTATGATATTTATGCGGTATTAGGAGAGAAGGGCGACTGCCTGACTTGGGGAAAACCCACCCGCAAAGGTCCGGTGAATCAAGAAACCTTTTCCTTAAAAGAGGTGCAGTCATTGCACCTGTTGGTGAATCAACAACCCGTGGCAGTCGATGCCCTACCGGAGAATCTCAAAGCCAAGACCATTGCCTTAGAATTTTTGTTTCCATCCCCAAAACAATCAGTGCAGATTCCCTTTACCGAAGTGGCGATCGCCTTGGAATGGACGAAATATTTACAACAACAGTGGCAAAAGTGGCAGGAGGGGAAAGTGGATTGAGTCAACGCCTCCCTCAAAAATCCGTGAATCTAAACTCTAAAATAGTGTTAGATCCTAGGTGAACACTTAATTTTCTAATGAAGCCAATATGACCTTAAAGCCCGCGTCCTGGAAAAAATTTAGTGCCTTAGTCGTAGCTGGAATCGCGACCCTGGGGGCGATCGACCTCCATTTTCTAGCCAGCGCCCCCCCATTGCTGGCCCAACAGCGCACCCCGAGTTCCCAACTGTTAAGAACCATAGGCGATCGGGCATTCCCGATTTTTGCCGTTGCCTATAGTCCAACTGCCCCAGTTGTCGTCAGTGGCAGCAATGAAGATACCATCAAATTTTGGAATGCCGACACCGGAGAACTGAACTATACCGCTTCTGTTCATTTAGATGACGTGAGGGCTTTGGATATCTCTCCCAACGGTCAAATCCTCGCCAGTGGTAGCGATGACAATACCGCGAACCTCTGGAACATGGAAACCGGACAGTTGATTTATACCCTTTACGGTCACACAAAGGCGGTGAGAACCGTGGCATTTAGTCCCGATGGCCGGACCCTCGCCACCGGCAGTTGGGATAACACGGTGAAACTCTGGAACGTCGAGAATGGGCAAATCATTCGCACGTTGAGCGCCCATGAGGATGGGGTGGATACGGTTGCCTTCAGTCCCAATGGCGGGACCTTGGCATCTGGGGGACTGGATAACACTGTCAAACTGTGGAACCTGAATACTGGAGAGTTAATCACCACCATTCCCGCCCATGATGATTGGGTAAGTTCCGTTGCCTTTACCCCCGATGGCGGAACCCTCGTCAGTGGCAGTTACGATAATACGGTCAAAGTCTGGGATCTGAATCGCGGCCAATTGTTGCGGACCCTGCGCGGTCATTCCTTCCCGGTGTATCAAATTGCCATTACCCCCGATGGACGCACCGTTGCCTCCGTCAGCGACGATCGCACGGTCCGACTCTGGGATATCGCCAGTGGCAGATTAGTGGAAACCCTCACGGGTCATGAAAAATCGATATTTTCTGTTTCAATGGGACCCGATGGCAGACGATTGGCGACGGCGGGGAATGATAATACGATCAATATTTGGGAATTAGGTCGGTAATTGCTTGGAGAGACCGAATACTCCATCCGGTTGCGATCGGTCTATAAAAACCCCCATCCTATTCTCTGCCTAAAAATGCACAGACTGAAGAGAAAATCCAGTTTGTAGTAACCACTTCAGTCGTTACCCCGTGACGAAAGCAGATGCTTTCGTCACCCCCCGTTACCGGGCTGATATCCAGTCCCCAAACCGGCGATCGCGCTGCTGATGGAGAGTGTCATCGCCGAGGTGATGACACTCTGGGTAACGACTGATACGGAATCCGGTTGGAATCGGTCTTGAAAAACAAGTTGAGCAATTGTAGGGTGGGCAATGCCCACCCTACCATTTTTAATGCTTTTATCAACCGGATTTAGTATTAGATCCCCCGACAGTCCCCCTGATTATCCCCCGACAGTCCCCCTTCCCAAGGGGGAAGCCAGCGGAATAAATGTTTATTTAACGGGGGGGGCTTTACAGAATTTTGCAAGAGGTCTATTCTGTGAGGCCAATCACCAGGAGCGTAAAAAACCGACTCTTGTAAGGGGTCGATCGCCCTCTCGGATCTCCCCTTGCCGCCACATTCACCAAGCCACCCATTAAGATCAAAGCAGACTCCATCCCATCACCCACTCCCATGCGTTTAACTCGTCTGTTAACCTTATTTGCCGGAATCATCCTCATTTTGGGGATGGTCCTTTGGCTGGTGAGTTCCATTTACCGGCTTTATGTACAGATTAGCTTTACGGCCCCTCTGCTGGCAACCTTGCTGCTGTTGCTGGTGATCGCCCTGCTGATCGTCCTGATTGGGGCATTTATTTACTATCTCCAACTGTTTGCCGGGGGGTCTTCGTCCCGTCGGGGTCCCAGGAAACGTCGCGTCAAAATTCCGGAACGCAAGTCCGATGCAGCAGGACAAACCCTGCGGGTGGTCCGTCAACAGGTCGATCGCATCCAAGATGAAGTCACCAAAAAAGCCTTATTGCAGCGATCGCGGGAATTAGAACAAAATCTCTCCCGAGGAAACATCCAAGTGGTGATTTTCGGCACCGGGTCCTCGGGGAAAACCTCTCTGATTAATGCCTTGTTAGGACGGATGGTGGGACGAGTGGATGCACCAATGGGAACAACGGAGGTGGGAGAAACCTATCGGTTGCAACTGCAAGGACTGGAACGGGAAATTGTGATTACGGATACTCCCGGCATTTTAGAGGCAGGAGTCGCCGGAACGGAACGGGAAAAATTGGCCCGATCGCTGGCAACAGAAGCGGATTTATTATTATTCGTGGTTGATAATGATTTAACGCGATCGGAACATCAACCCTTGGAAGTTTTAGCCCAAATTGGCAAACGCTCCATTGTGGTTTTAAATAAAATTGACCTCTATCCCGACGAAGAACGAGAATATATTTTAGCCAAACTCCGGGAACGAGTGACGGGATTTATTTCAGCAATGGATGTGGTGGCGATCGCCGCCAATCCTAAAGCGGTTCCTTTAGATAATGGGGGGATGTTCCAAGCGGACCCGGATATCATGCCCTTAATTCGGCGGATGGCGGCAATTTTGCGGGCAGAAGGGGAGGATTTAGTGGCGGATAATATTTTATTACAATCCCAACGCCTCGGGGAAGAAGCGCGCCGGTTAATTGATTCCCAGCGACGTCGCCAAGCAGAAAAGGTGGTCGATCGCTTTCAATGGATTGGTGCCGGGGTGATTGCTTGTACTCCTGTCCCGGTGATTGATGTCCTCGCCACTGCTGCTGTTAATGCTCAAATGGTGGTAGAAATTGGCAAAATTTATGGTTGTGAAATTAATCTGGATCGCGGACGGGAATTAGCCTTATCTTTGGGGAAAACTCTGGCTAGTTTAGGGATTGTGGAAGGGGCGATTAAGTTAGTCACCGCAGCGTTACAGTTAAATTTAGGAACCTTTGTGGTGGGGAAAGCGATTCAAGGGGTAACGGCGGCTTATTTAACTCGAATTGCGGGAAAAAGTTTTATTGAATATTTCCGCCATGATCAAGATTGGGGGGATGGGGGAATCACGGAAGTGGTGCAGAGACAATTTCAATTGACGAAAAAGGAGGAGTTTGTCAAGGTTTTTGTCAAAGATGCGATCGCCCGGGTGGTTGATCCGTTAAAAGAGGCATTTGAGTCTGAAGATGGTGACGATTATGATGAGGATCTCAGAGGGTATGAACCGGATGATGACCGGGATGATGACCGGGATTATGATAAAATACCCGTTAATCGCGATCGCCAAGAGTATCCAGAACGAGCACCATTGGTTCGTTATTTAGGAGATGAACCGGAGGATGATTGGCAAGTCGATCGCCGCCGACGGGATGATTGGTAAATGCAATAGCGTAAAGGAGCAATTGCTGGGAGCAATTGTACTGAACCCCTAGGAGTGCGAGCATCTTGCTCGCTATTATCCTTAACGAGCAAGATGCTCGCACTCCCGTCACGGTAGGCGATCGCCTTTAATAGCGAGGCGTTTTGGACAAAACCACGCGATGCAAACCGATGCCACGAGACATCCTAGCAACCCAGCGATCGCACTCAAGGACAAAGCGAGGCTAAAATGGGTCCAGGGTTCGGGGACTTTTAACTGATCTAGGGTGGCGGCGATCGTCGGGGATTCTTGGAGGGGAATCACCCAAGCGGGGGAGGAGGAAGCGACGACGGCAGCGGTTCCGATTCCGGTCCCCACAAGACAAGCAAAAGTTTGGAAATCGCGATCGGTTTGCGCTTGGGAAATCTCCACAATCGAAGTAATTGTCCCCCGGAGATTTTCTAGGATATTCAAATAAGGACGCAAACTGGCATAATCTTGTTCAATTTGCTTTTGATATTTAGCCTTGACAATAGCACTAAACTCTTGTAGAAACTTCAAGTCATTACTGACTTGAAACACATTCCCAGCTTTTTTAGCAATGGATTGCACCGATTTTTCATAGTGATGCAAATTCAGGTCAATTTCGTGCTGCCTCACTTCAATACTATTAATATTTTCAACAAAATTTGATAAAGCTAATAAATTATTTTGCAAGGCAAACTTTAGTTCAGAAAACTCTAAATGATATAATCCTTTAATCAAGGCGGACATCTCATTAAATTCCTCGACCATTTGATTCTTTAATTCCCGACTTTGACCGTAAGCCCAGAGAATTTTATTCCGGTAGCAAAATAACCCTTTCCAATCCTGATGAAATTCCGCCCCGGTTTCCATTGCTTTTTGATTGGGATATAGAATCAGGACCAAATGACTTGCCGCTTCCATTTTTTCCCAACGTTGGGGGGAAGAACGCCAAAACTCAAAGACTGTCCCCCCTAAAAATTGCCCGGTTTCTTGATATTGCCATCCTTTGTTGATTAAGGCTTTGTAAACATCATTGGCTAGAATCTCCCGTTCGTCCTTCTCAGGATTTTCTACCCAACCGGATACCATTAAAGTTTGTCCTAATTTACCCGGGAGGTTATCCAGTTCTGGAATCAGGGTCAACATCACATCCAGGCATTGAAATAATTCAGGACCAATAAACTTGCCATCGACGGATAGATTCAAAGCCAAACCATAATTTTCATCAAGGGTAAATTGACGAACCGATCCATTAATCCGGTTTTGGGTGTTTAACTTTCCCTCAAATTCAACCTCAGATTTATTGAAATGGGTCACTTCTAAAAAATCAATAGGTTTGGGCTGAGATAGACTGCTGCGATCGCCGCTATACTGCCCTACGGTTTGGGTAAATTGTTCTAAAATATTTGGACCGCAATATTCAGGGTGAGTGGCATCCCTAACCCATTCTTCCTGGAGATGATAAACAAAGAGATCGAGGGTAGGACAAACTAAATTAATCATAACAATTAGAGGCGTCAATAAGGGAGAATTAAACCCGGAATGAGTCGGATAGAATGACCTGTAGCTGCTTGCCCTGAATGAGCTGGAATGGACCGACAAAGCGAGTTATAATGATGTTACCCTGACTGTGAGAGTTGAACCGGATCATCTTCAAATGCGCGCTCAACCCAGGCTTGGCGGTGGAAATGACTCTCGTCCGTCTTGAGGATCTTAACTCAATAGACGAGTCCAGTGGCAAATCTGGGAAAAAGAGTGAGTAGAAATAAGCGGGAGAGGGAATCACTCAAGTGCCGCAGTTGTCATCAATACCGCACCCTGATGATCCCCCTCAACTTCAGAACTGGCTTCCGTTGTCCACAACCCCGATGTTATTTTCCCAAAAATGGGGCTAACAGTTCTTCGCCTTTCTCCCAGGTTTGAGATAAAAAGTCTTGAACCGGACTCCATAAATCAGTCATGCCAATACCAAAAATGAGCTGCAATCCTAACACTACGAGGGCAATTAAAATAGCAGTTTTAACCGTTGCTTTGAGAACGGTAACCAGCCAAGTAAAAATCAGCCATGAAACAACGATTGCGGCAATAAGAATCAGTAAATCAATTGACATTAACTGAAAACTAGGATAGGTTAATTCCCTTGTTGAATTTGACGAGCAATGGCTTCAGAGCGTTGGGCTAAAGCCATATTACCTTGAGCGCGAAACAGTTCTGCCGCCTGTTGAAAATCGGCGATCGCCTCTCTATTTTTGCCCTGTAACAACTGAACCCCACCGCGATTATAATAGGCTGCGGCTTCAGCGGGATTCAGACGCAAGGCTTGATTAAAATCATCCATTGCTTTTTTATACTCTTCCTGGAAAGCATAGACCCCACCGCGACCAATATAAGCCTCACCATAATTGGGATTTAACCTTAATGCCGCATTATAATCCGCCAGGGCTGCATCATAATTTTGCATCATCGAATGGGCGCTGGCGCGGCCAATATAGGCATCAATGTTATTCCCATTTAACCGTAACACTTGGGTATAATCCGCGATCGCCCCGGCTTGATTTCCCGTGCGCGATAGCAAATTCCCCCGACTAATATAGGCTTCCGGACTATTGGGATTCAGGGCGATCGCCTGAGCGTAATCCTGAAGCGCCCCCTGCAAATCCCCCTGACTGGCTTTTTGCTGTGCCGAAACCAGCCAATTCTGAGCATTATTTTGGGCGATTACTCCTGGGGATACCGTTGTCCCCAAAACCGGAGAAATTCCCCCTAAAACCGCGAGGAGTCCTAACAGAGCAATGTTCGGATAAAGGTTCTTCATGGTTTACTTGAATTCCCGAAAAAAATGGCTAGGCATAACTTATGAGTTTACTCGCTCTTTTATCCTTTACCGGATTGAAAATCCAGCCCTCACCCAGAACGGGTGGGGCTTTTTCCGGTGGAGACGGGACTATCCAGCAGTTGCCGGAGTCACACTCCCCAAAGGCTTGACCCCAGGGGTAAAAGATTTAGCCTCAGCTTTTAGGGTAGCACTTGCTTCTAAAACTGCTTGTCTCGCCCAGCGATCGGCAGCTAGAATCTCCTCTAAACCGGGTTGGGCACAGTTATCCGCCTGATGGCGATCGCAGACCCGTTCAATCACCCGGGGAATATCCAAAAACTCAATTTTCTCCTCTAAAAATAACTCAACCGCCTGCTCATTGGCTGCATTTAAAACCGCAGGCATAGAGCCCCCAGCGCGACCGGCAGCATAGGCCAATTGCATACAAGGATACTTGTGATGATCCGGCGATCGGAAGGTCAAATCTCCCGCTTTCACTAAATCTAATCGTTCCCAATCCGTATAAATTCGCTCCGGCCAAGACAAGGCATAAAGCAACGGTAACCGCATATCCGGCCAACCCAACTGGGCTAAAACCGACGTATCTTGTAACTCAATTAAAGAGTGAATAATACTCTGAGGATGAATCACAATATCAATATCATCATAATCCATGCCAAATAAGTAATGCGCCTCAATGACTTCTAATCCTTTATTCATCAAAGTGGCGGAATCCACGGTAATTTTCCGACCCATTGACCAGTTAGGATGCTTCAGGGCATCTGCCACTTTCACCGTGGCTAATTTCTCCACCGGCCAATCCCGGAAGGCCCCCCCGGAAGCAGTCAAAATAATCCGACGCAACCCCCCAGGTGGGACCCCTTGCAAACATTGAAAGATTGCCGAATGTTCCGAGTCTGCCGGGAGTAACTT
>CAYUEH010000152.1:0-70 GCA_964442465.1 uncultured Laspinema sp.
GGTTCTTGAATTGCCGCTTCTTCAGCTACGGGTTCTTGAATTGCCGCTTCTTCAGCTACGGGTTCTTGAA
>CAYUEH010000152.1:170-10023 GCA_964442465.1 uncultured Laspinema sp.
TTGCCGCTTCTTCAGTTACCGGTTGTTCCACGGGAGTCACCGGAACTGCTGGTTGCTCTGGTTGCCCTTGCTGCTTGGCCCGCATTTGTTCGCGGAATTTTTGAGCCATTTCTTCAGCGCGATCGAACACAGACTGGCGGTTCTTCACCATATCCCCCGGTTCCGGTTCGAGTTGCTTGGTAGACAGGGAGATGCGACCCCGTTCTGCATCCAAGTCAATGATCATCACCTTGAGTTCATCATTGACATTGAAGACACTGTGGGGGGTATCGATGTGATCGTGGGAAATTTCCGAAATGTGCAGCAAACCGCTGACTCCGCCGATATCGATAAAGGCACCGTAGGGTTTGATGCCGCGAACTGTACCGATGACGACTTCGCCGACTTCCAAGCGGTTCATCTTGCGCTCAACCAACGCTCGACGATGGGATAGAACTAGACGATTACGGTCTTCGTCTACTTCCAAGAATTTTAAGGGGAGTTCTTCTCCGACCAGTTCTTCTTTGGGTTTGCGGGTGCTAATATGGGACCCTGGAATGAAGCCACGCAACCCTTCAATGCGAACCAGTGCTCCCCCGCGATTGGTGGCAAAGACCTGAGAGCGCACGGTAGCGTCTTCGGTTTGCAACTGGCGAACTCGTTCCCAAGCGCGCATATATTCAATGCGGCGGATGCTTAAGGTGAGCTGTCCATCTTCGTTCTCATCGGTGAGGATAAAGAACTCGCGAGTTTCATTCGATTGCAAGACTTCATCAGGAGCGTCAACCCGGTTGATCGACATTTCCTGAATGGGGATATATGCTGCTGTTTTTGCACCAATGTCAATCAGAGCGCCCCTCGGCTCTAGACTGAATACTGTACCGGCGACGACATCGCCGGGGCTGAAGTGATAGTCATATTTATCGAGAAGAGCTGCAAAATCCTCGTGAGTAAAGCCTACATCTTTGGCGACTGTGTTCTGATTGACCATGCGATTTGATTCCTGGAACTGTTCTCCGTTCGTAGTCGTGTATTTTTTGAAAAAGATGTTGTCGATGTTGATGTTGAAGCCGCAAAACGGCTACAAATCTTGAGCAACTTTGAGTCTAGGCGAACCTTGACCTCAGTGCACCATCACACTCTTTTTCCCTTGGTCGCCTCGGTTGGGCGTCCAAGGTTAAACAAAAAAGTTAGAGTTTAGTGTGGGGCCAGAACACGCTATAGGGAGGGGGTCTGTGCCACAAACTAGCGGATTTAGACGGCTCCCTGGGTTCAGCTTCCCCGCTCACCAGCCAAGGGTAGAGAATAGACTTTGAGCAGTTTCCTGTCAAAGATTCAGCCGTTGATTTTGAGGGCTGGTTCAATTCAACTTCCGGTTTGGCTTGCAAGCATTCAGATGACGTCAAAAAGACGCTTCCGTACTATTTTAGACGCTTTCCTTTGGAAATTTTTAAGCCTAGAAAAACTATTATAGCTTGAATGCTCCTTTTTGAACACCGAGGGTTGGAAATTTTTCAAACAATTTTTGTAGAATCTCTCGTTAAGACCCTCGAAGAGGAATCCCTTGTCACCTGTGAACAGGGGACAGATCCATTGACGATCAAGGGCGATCGCTGTCGTTGAAGAGAATTTATTTTAAGGAGAGGTTAATGGTGAAGTGGGAACTCACCGACCCTTGATTCCCCTGATCCTCAGACCTGATTTGGCTCTAGGCTTGAGCTAGGGAAGAGACCGGGGGAGAATCCTGGGAAGCATCATTGAGAGTTAACTGTTCTGGATCATCGGGAGATTTCCGAGGGGAATTGTCGTCTTCGGGGGTAGGTGAGCGGTCACTCCCGGGGCGATCGCTTTGATTTTGCAGGTCCTTTAATGTATCCACAAAATCACGAATCCCTTGGAATTGTCGATAAACTGAGGCAAAGCGGATATAGGCCACTTCACTAACCGCTTGCAATTGAGAAAGGACCAGTTCACCGATATCATTACTTGTGACTTCGCGTCTAGATCGCTGTTGCTGCAATTGAGCTTCGATTTCATCGACTAAATTTTCAATTTGTCCAGACTCAACGCCGGTTTTTTCACAAGCGCGAACAATCCCGCGCAGTAACTTAGAGCGATCGAACGATTCGCGGGAGCCATCTCGTTTAATCACCGTGATCGGGACATATTCAATCCGTTCATAGGTGGTAAAGCGACGGTTGCACTGGAGACATTCCCGGCGACGCCGGACGCTTTGACCGGCTTCAGCAGAGCGAGATTCGAGTACCCGACTGTCAGTATGCTGGCAAAATGGACATCGCATGATTTTTGTCCTGTGAGCGAGAGGAACTCCGAGGGGAAGGCAGAAAGAAATCGGGAAATTATGCAGACACAAGGGCTGTTTTTCTCCTTGGAGTTTCCGCTTTTAAATCTTCCTGCCTGGACTCGGTTTAAAGCGCAGCTTGAGGCTGGCTTGAGGACTGGGGTCCAACGTCTAGGGGCAATTTCTGAGTTGTTCTCCATCCTATCTGTGAAGGTTGAATGCGATCGCCAAGCTCGATGAGCCTGAGCAGCCTTCTTAAACCCATAGAATGAGTCAGCCAGAGGAATCAATCCACTCAGAAATTAACCCCGAATTGTTACTTGCCAATGCGAGGCGGTTCACGGAAGGCGATCGCAAAGAACAGCACACCAATGGCTAAAGTCAGAATTAAGATGTAAGCGATACTTTCCATGATGATAAATTCCTGATAATCAATTAGGGTAACACCAGTCTACCAAGCAATAGAAAAAAGGTCTAACAAAATGCACCTGTCTTTTAGGACCCGTCCATTTGTTAGACCTGAGATGAGAGTTAGAGGTATAGCCTTTCTCTTGTTGGTGAAGTATATGGAGGATCCCCCTAAATCCCCCTTAACAAGGGGGACTTTCCACGTTCCCCCCGTGGAACTAAACATTTATTCCTCCGGCTCCCCCCTTTCTAAGGGGGGCAGGGGGGGGGATCCAAAGGGGGGCTAGGGGGGATCGAGTCAACGTCCCTCATGAATGTGAAAATTGCTATAAACCCCTCTAAACTTCTTGTTTGCGGGTGGAAACGTCCCCGACTTTTTGGAACAGACCAAACTCGACCTGCTCTTCGAGATCCGGGTCGATCCCGGCAAACACATCCCGGAAAATCGTCCGAGATCCGTGCCAGATATGACCGAAGAAGAACAGCAAAGCAAAGCAGGCATGGCCATAAGTAAACCAACCGCGAGTGCTCGTGCGGAACACCCCATCGGAGTTGAGGGTTTCGCGATCGAAGGCAAACGGTTCGCCTAACTGAGCTTTCCGAGCATACTGCTTGACTAAAGCCGGTTCGGTAATGGTTTGTCCGTTGAGTTCCCCACCGTAGAAGCTCGCCGTTACGCCGGTTTGCTCAAAGCTGTATTTAGATTCAGCCCGACGGAAGGGAATATCAGCGCGCACGATGCCATCGGCATCAGTCAAGACCACTGGGAAGGTTTCAAAGAAGTTGGGAAGACGACGCACTGAGAGCACGCGACCTTCACCATCTTTAAATACGGGATGACCCAACCAACCTTGGGCGAGTCCATCACCTGTGTTCATGGGGCCTACGCGGAACAGACCGCCTTTGGCGGGGTTGTTGCCGACGTAATCATAGAACGCCAGTTTCTCAGGAATCTGAGACCAGGCTTCTTCTAAGCTATCCCCTTGAGCCAGGGAAGTTTGCACGCGCCGATCAATTTCCTGCTGGAAGTAATTGCTATCCCACTGATAGCGGGTTGGACCAAACAGTTCAATCGGAGTGGTGGCGGAACCGTACCACATGGTACCGGCGACCACGAAAGCGGCGAAAAATACCGCAGCGATACTGCTAGAGAGTACAGTTTCAATGTTCCCCATCCGCAGCGCTCGGTACAACCGCTCAGGCGGACGCACAGATAAGTGGAAAATGCCAGCAATAATGCCAACAATCCCCGCTGCAATGTGGTGAGCCACGATCCCACCCGGATTAAAGGGGTTAAAGCCATCGGGTCCCCACTCGGGCGCAACGGGTTGGATATGTCCCGTTAAGCCATAAGGGTCAGAAATCCACATCCCCGGTCCGAATAAACCTGTGAGGTGAAATGCTCCAAATCCGAAGCAGAGCAGACCCGACAGGAATAAGTGGATGCCAAACATTTTGGGCAGGTCCAAGGCGGGTTCGCCGGTGCGCGGATCGGTGAACAGTTCCAAATCCCAGTAAACCCAGTGCCAGCAAGCAGCTAGGAACAGCAATCCGGACAGGACAATATGAGCGGTAGCAACCCCTTCAAATGACCAGAATCCGACGTCGGATACGCTTTCGCCGGTAATGCTCCAGCCTCTCCAAGAATCGGTCACGCCGAGGCGAGCCATGAAGGGCATGACAAACATCCCCTGACGCCACATGGGGTTCAGGACGGGATCGCTCGGATCGAAAATCGCCAGTTCATAAAGGGCCATTGAACCGGCCCAACCTGCGACCAGAGCCGTGTGCATTAGGTGAACGGCAATCAACCGACCCGGATCGTTCAAAACGACTGTGTGTACTCGATACCAGGGTAGTCCCATTGACTACGCTTCCTCCTCAGTTTGAGTTATCTATTTGGACGCTATCTTTGAGCCTTTTATAAAGTCAAAGCGTTTTCACTGGGGGCCAAGCCTTACAGATGGGGGCTTGACAGTGGCTGCGCGATGACTATCGCATCTCAAAAATGAGACAGTATTTAAAGAAGTGTAACTATTGATGGAATCGAATGCAAGAGTTTTGGTTATTGATGTAAAGAAAAGCGATCGCACTCCTAGGGAGGACGGTGCTGATTTCTGAGAACCGGGTGCATCTGGATTCCCCAGTCTCTCAGGGTTGTAGTCCCCTAGAGTGACTGGTTAAAGCCTTTAATCGGACAAATCCCCAGATAATCAGTCCCTCAGCCGACTTGACTTTGGGTTTCCAGTCTGGAGCTGAGAGTTTGGGGTTTAGGGTGAACCCAGATTGGCAAAATTGGACCGCTTAATCTGGCAAGTGGCTTCGGCAGCGGATAAGCGATCGATGACTTGATCCCCACTCATCAGACGCCGCAGCACCACTTGCCCAATGGTAGAGGCCCCACTGGATTCAGGGGAAATCGGCTTGACTTCCACCATGATCACGGAGTCTTCCACCCGATAGAGCCATAGTTTTTCGTCATTATTCTCCACAATGCAAAAATGTATTTTCTCGATTTCAGGTTCGCGTCTCCAGGCGACTGCATTCCACAGTCCTTCTACTCCCCAAACGCGACCAACGGTCCAACCTTCTGTTAGAAAAAAATATTTCACGCACTCCCCTTGGCTTCAGACGAAGAATCTGCTGTTTTAAGATATCGCAAAAATACCCAGGGTTTGAATTTTCCCGTCATGAACTCCGGGGGGATCAATCCAGATACTGGGGTTCTGGGATTGCAGGTTCTCCCAGATCCGGGTTGCTGCAAAACTGGGTTGAACAGAACAGTCATTCATTCATGTTCTGGATTGTTGTGATTTAACTGATGTCTAAGTTGCCATCCCCGAAAGACCCCCTGGGAACACTTTGGGTCCGAACCCTGGACTATTTGTTACTGTTGGCGCTGGTGACTGGGGCGATCTCCTCGGGCGTGAGTATTTTTTCTAAGTCGGATGGGCTGGTTCGGGGCGATAGGACGGCGATTGGGGGCGATCGCCTGTTTAGACCCCAACCCTCAAAGCTAGGGTCTCACGGAGCGTATCTATAATAATGTTGTTTAAAAGAATTCTTGCTTTACGTCCTTTAAATCGGACGTTCTTTTTTCTCTCATCCTGGGTGATAAAAGACCTTGGCGATCGCCTCACTGATAGATAACATCCTCGGCTCGTTTCCCCTGCTGTCGGACATTTTGAAAGAACAAAATGTCCGGTTAGACATTACAGATTAATACAATAAAATAGCTTGTTGGGGAAGTCCAAAAAATAAAATATCCAAAACCCGCACCCTCAAGGGTGGGGCACTCGCGGATTGAGCGTAGCCCGGTCCGATAGGGCTATAGCCCGAGAAGCGCGGGCTACATACAGTCTTGTTAGGTGCGATCTCATCAAATTTGGAGGATTTATTTGTTGGAATACCCTAAGCGGAGCTATGCCGTAGGCTTTGCATCTTGCTCGCTAGGTTTGTTACAAATCATTTAGGATTGCTATAGCAAAAGTGAAGTAACAGGAGGCAATATGGACAACATCAAACAACAAATCACTCAAAATATAGAACATTGGATCCTTAACGATGAAGGGATCCGCACTCAAGTCACCAAGCTTGCTCAAGGGTGCAGCAATACCATTGAACTCGGCAAAGCGATGGTGACTTATTTTGACGAAAACTTGCCAGAGATACCCGAACCGTTTGACGAGCTTTTAGCTTTGGCCCTGGGTGTAGCAGACTGGTACGCGATCGCTCAGATTTTTGAAGAATTTCTCAGTAGTTCTGAAGAGGAGGAATAAGCAATAAAAAAACCTAGGGACTCATACCCTAAACAGGGTAAACGCATTTAATTTTTCACAATCCATCTATCATGTCGTAGATTGAGAAAAAGCACTATAGCAATCCTAAATCAGTTGTGACATTTTCTTCTCCCCTCTCCCCCCTGAGCTAAGTCGAAGGGCTGGGAGAGGGGTTGGGGGCCGCCATCGTCTTCCACAATTCATATAGGAATGCTATAGTAATGCTCCCTAGAATTGTCGATTCCGCAGACTCAGCAGATCAGGTTTTACCCTGGCGTCCATCGGGGGCGATTTTAAAGATGCGCTTACCTTCTTTTTCTTTCGTGGTGAGCCAAGGTTCTCTCCCGTTGTATTTTAGAAATAACTTAGAGAAAGAAGTATCAATGGATGGGTAATTGGAACACCATTGATCCTCGGTTTTGAAAATGGGGGTAACAGCTTCTTGGGTGATTCGGAGATGATCAAGATGGCGATCTCCTTTGCGATATTCGATTTGCACTTCATAACGGACCCGAGAATGAGACAGTTCCACCCCTTCACCCCAAGGGTCACGCACTTGGGGTGCCAGAAGCAATTCCACGGCAAAAGACATTTGCGGACTAGAGGATCCATCGGCTTGTCTGCAAAAGAGTTCCAAGGGTTCGCCGCGCAACCCTTTCAGCGCCGATCGCAGGTCGGTTGCAGCCAGTTGAGACAGGAGTAGAATGGCATCAAATAGGTTAGATTTTCCCGAAGCGTTTGGACCTAAAATGACGGTGAACGGCGCTACATCGAGACTAAACTGCTCAAAGCTTTTGAAACCATCGATTTCGATTCGGGTAAGCATGAGGGATTTTCCTGGAGGTCGTTACAAGTTAATGAAAATCTCACCAAACCTGATTATATCTTGTCATTTCATGCTATAGCGGTTCCGGGGCTAATGGAATACAAATATAGCAGTCCTAAATGATTTGTAACATCTTCTTCTCCCCTCTCCCCCTGAGCTAAGCCTGTCCTGAGCGAAGCCGAAGGGTCGAAGGGCTGGGAGAGGGGTTGGGGGCCGCCATCGTCTTCCACAACTGCTGCAAGGATTGCTATATTTCGAGGAGTGAAGGATTGCAACAGCCTGTACGAGGTCCATTCACACCTTTAAAAGCCCCACATCCTAGGGAATATCGATGCTCCCACTGACAAAAATCTACGCGAATCACTGTAGGAACTGCTATATCATCAAGGTCAGAAATTACCGCAAAGGCTAAACGATATTGTAGGTATTCAGCGGATTTCTCCACTTACCAATCCCACGCTTCAAATAGCTCGGAAACGGCTAGGGAAAAGCCGGGGATAATGTCTTCCCCATTGAGCCGATCGCCTGCTCGCAAAAAACCATCAGGTTCGGGGTTATGGTAAACTAACACAAACTTTTCATCGGGATGAATGACCCAGACTAACTGGGTATCATTCTCGAAATATTCTACGATTTTACTATGAATTTCTTCTACAGTATTGCTGGGAGATAAAATTTCAATGGCTAAATCCGGTGAGCCTTGAAAAAATCCTCGGGGGGGTCGGGTTAACCCTTGCAATCGGGTTTTGGCAACGAACGAAACATCTGGAGCACGTTTATTCCCATTTTTTAGGGTAAAGGCTGTACTGGAATCGCAAATGGCACCGAGTTTATTGGGTTTGACTATGGTGATTAAAGCGGCTACTAAAATGCAGGCGATATAGCCATGTTCCATCCCGTAATTTCCCATGTCTATGACTTCTCCATTGACTAACTCATACTGATTTCCATCTCGGGATAAGGCGATAAATTCTTCATCGGTCCAGTGTTTTTTGTCAGTGGAAACAGTCATGATTTTTCTGGATAATAATCTCTTAAATGGGGTTTTTGATTTTTGAAAAGCTGATGAGGAGGGGAGGTTGGGTTATAGACTTGTGGAATGGGGGAGGGGGAGAACGACTGAAGTCGTTACTACGAACTTTGAGAACGACTGAAGTCGTTACTACGAACTTTGAGTACGACTGAAGTCGTTACTACGAACTGGGATTTTTTTGAGTTTTCCTGGGGAATAGCAATAGATGATTATTGGAGGCGAGTGAGGGCTTCTCGGAGTTGTTGTTCGGATTGGGGATTGGTTTTAACGATTTCGGTGATTTCGTTAAAGCGTTGGATGGTTAATCCGTTAGTGGTGACTAGGGTTTTTGAGCCTTCGCAATAGTTGACGACGATGACTTTGACTTCGCGATCGAGTTGGTTGACTGTATCGGTATTTCGGCAGTCAATGGCGGGAACGTAATTGAGAAGGGTTTCGACTTCTTGGTAGGCTTGCGATCGCTGTTGTTCGATCGCCAGGATGGAACGGGCGTAGTTCTCTATTTCTTCGGGGGTAATGCTTTGCGCTGAGGCGGAATACGTTCCAATCCAGTTGGCAGATTCCAGGGTGAGATGGGGAACGGACCCGGTGAGGATTCCCAAGGCGGAAAGCGCACTGACGCAGAGGAGTTTCGCTCGGATTGCCTGAACATGAAAACGGGACAATTTGAACATCATCATAACATTTATTGGTAATAAATTTACTCAGGAAAAATCGGGAGGATTTTGGTAAAACCGAGCTTTTTTTTGATGGCAACTGTTAATCGATTACAGAAGAGTCAGCCTTGGATTTGATACTTTTTTTTCTGATTTATGGCAGCAGATTGACTCAATTGGCCGGTTTTGGGGTTGCTTTTTATGATTTAATTCTACCGAGTTTAGTTCCGGTCGGGTGGTTAGAGAGGGCGGGTTTACAGAAAGTTTACCGAAAGGAAGTTTGGCGACAGAGTTGGCATAGTTCTATGGTTTTGGTTTGGAGGGTGGAGAGTTCGTCTGTCCCTCGTTTGAGGCTGACTTCTAGTTCGAGGAGTAGGGCTAAGATTTGTTCTAATTGACTCAGGGAGAGGGCGCTGACTTCTTTTCTTAAGAAGTAAATTCGTTTAAAATTGCCGATTTCCGCAGCAGCAGCGATCGCCTTTTCGTCGCGCTCACCACTTTCTATCATCAGTTTAACCCAGAACCAGGTTCTAAACTGCCCGGTGAGGGTGGCGGAAATTTTCAACGCGGGTTCGTTGCGGTTGATCAAATCTGCGACTAATTCTAAAGCGGTTCCTACGTCTCCTTGGCGAATGGCACTGGCAAGCTGTAAGCTGTTTTGAGTCGTTGCAGTGACGAGTTGATCCACGGTAGCGGCACTCAGGGGTTGAGGTCCGGCACTCAGGGAATACAGGTGCAACTTTTCCAGGGCATTATACAGCGATCTCGTATCATTGCCGACGGATTCGGCCAATAGGTCCACGGCATCCGGGGTGAGTTTGACGCCGATTTCCTGGGCGACTTTGCGGACGGATGAGACGATTTCATCAT
>CAYUEH010000153.1:0-2281 GCA_964442465.1 uncultured Laspinema sp.
GCTATACGGACAAAGCCCGCCTGCGCGGGCTGAAGAGAAAATCGACTTTTAACAAACGGATTTGGTATAATTCATTAACCCTTGATTCATAATCTAGTTAATATCCATGACTAAAATTCTCCCATTGGGTCACCTGTTTCCAACCAATCAAGAGGGTTTTATTCTCAATGATTGTCACCCGGATAAAATACTCCCACCCTGGACCTCTTTAGTGCAGGAACTGCGCCAAACTTGTCTACAAATTTGGCCCTTGCGCTTACAAGCACTTTATCTGCGCGGTTCGGTCCCGCGCGGTTTGGCAATTTTGAACGGTTCTGATTTAGATAGTTTTGCCCTATTATCCGGGGAAATTACCTCAGAAAATATTGAACAGTCCCGGCAACTTTGCCAAACTCTGAAAAGACGGTATTTATTTTGCAAAAAAGTAGAGTTAATTCTCTTTAATGACAGATTAATCCACAACACAAATTCCATTTGGCCGGTGATTATTCAAACCGAAAGTTTACAAATTGCTGGTAATTTTATCCCCCAACCCCTGAAGGTTAAACCCGGTCCTGATTTGATTAGCTACAGTTATACTTGGCAATCGGATTTAGCTAACACCTTAAGAGGTTTAGAATGTTTATCTCCCAGTGCCTTAGATTATTCAAATCAAGTCAAAAAACAATGTGCTTGGATTGCTCGACGCCTGATTAGAGTCGGATTTGAATTGGTGATGGAACAAGACCAATGTTATACTCCCGATTTATATCAGTGCTATCAACGATTTTCCGCTTACTTCCCTGAACAAAGTAATTCCATGAGAAAAGCGCTAGAATTGGCAATCAACCCTTCTGCAAATCGGGCCGGTTTAATCATATTTTTACGCCGGTTTGGCCGCTGGTTAGAAGGGGAAGTTAACCGAAAATTTTATTCCTCAATTGAGGAGGACCGGTCTATAAATAAAATTCCCTGAGTGACTAACCGAGTCAAGAGGGGAATCACTCCGGTTTCTACATCCAGGGAAGGACACCAATCGGCTAAATCTAGGAGACTAAATCCTCCGGGACGAAACAGTTTTTCGACGACATCGGTGGGAATTCCTTTAATTGTCGCTTGTTTGGCACCGATAATCACTTGAGTTTGATGGTCCTCAAGGGAAATGATTTGCACGGGATGTAAAGTAGAAGGAACAAATCGAGTTTCTAATCCAAAGTCGAAAATTTGGCTACCCAGTTGATGAGGGAAGGCAAAGGGAAGTGGGGTGCGATCGCGATAGTTTAAATAATCTAAGTACCCCGTGATTGTTTCGGGATTTTGCAGGAACTCAACTAGGCGATCGCGCAACTGTTCCAGATAGGGTTGCACTGCGGTTCTATCTCCTGACGGAATCACCGGCAAACTCGCTCTCCATTGAGTATTTTCCTGCAATTCTTTCCCCAACCACTTCATCCAATCTAACCCGGTTTGACAATCAATTCCTAAGGTCAAATGCAGGGATGGGGAATAGTCATCGTGGGAGGGATTAGAACTGGCGATCGCATAATGCCAATGTCCCCGAGGAATATACAACAAATCTCCCGGTTGCAACCGACATTCCAAATAAGGCGGCACATCTGGCGGAATCTGGTCCTTAGAACGCATCCCGGTGACGGGAAAAGGAACAGTTTCCGGAAAAACAAACCAGTCTTTCTCCCCCTCAATTTGCAAAATTAGCACATCATGGGTATCATAATGACAATTAAATCCTTGTTGGTCACTCGGCGAACAATACAGGTTAATTTGGCTGCGATATCCGGTTTGTTGACGAACATCAGCCACCACTTTTTCCAGTTCCGGAACCCGTTCATGAACGCTATCGATAATTAAAGTGGCTCCTTGATGCAGTCGTTCCAGCCATTGATGGGATGGGGTCGCCGGTAACGATTCTCCATCCAAGGAAAACCGCAAATTCGGATACGGAATGAAGTGATAATTCAATAAATGATTCAATTGATTCCACCCAAATAAACCCGCAAATTTATCCCGACTTTTACCTGGAATAAATAGAGCTATTTCAGTCCAGGTTTCCGCAAAAAACTGTGAAGCTGTATAGGGAGATAATAGAAATTCAAAAATATCCATAAATCAGTCGGTCTGACGAATTATCAATAATTGACCTGGGTTAAAAATCAAGCTGGGAGTGTAAACCGGGAAAAACTTAATTGGATGACACTCCCAGTCCTCGGTCAATCGGCTGTTAAAGCAACCTAGAGATTATACCTGACGAATAAAGGAAGTCTGACCGGCTTGATTGCGATCG
>CAYUEH010000153.1:2381-10016 GCA_964442465.1 uncultured Laspinema sp.
TGGATTTTGGTCATTTTCTGGTCATATTTATTTTTTAACGTGGGAGGCAGCGTTGAGGTAAAACGAGATGAAATCAATCTGTAAAGCGGTTTTGACAGCTACGATGTTGGTCATAGGGATTAATCCAGTCAGCGCACAAATTCCCATTCGAGAATTACAGCGCACTTCGGGACTAACCATCTCCGGGGAGATTAGAAGTGTCGTCGGTAATGAGTTTATACTGGATGATGGGACGGGTCAAGTCATCGTGGATGCCGGACCCCGTTGGTATCATCAACTGGATTTCCGAGAAGGGGATCGCGTGACAGTGGTGGGAAAATATAAAGGCTATGATTTGGATGCCTTCAAGATTACTCGGGAGAATGGGGAAGTTTTGCAGATTCGAGACTCGGAAGGTCCCCCGCCTTGGTCCGGAGGTCGTCGGAACCGCAACCGGAATCGATAATTCCACAAACCCGGTTTGTAACGGTCTAAAATTTCTGCGGCGGAGGAGTCCCAGGGGTGGGGAACATCGAGGACAACACAAAGTGAGAGAAAATGGCGGCATCACTTACGGATTGTCCCTGATGTTCCCAAGCCGATTTCGGCGGTTATTTTACGGGCGATCGCCCTGACTGGGTAAAGCGATTGATAGCATAAGCAATAAGACTATCTTGTAGGAAGGGATAAAGATGAACTCAGATAATAGCCGACCCGATCGCGAAAACGCCATTCCAGAAGAACCGTTAACACCTTCAAATCCGGGCATTCCCAGAGGCGATCGCCAGTATAGTGCCTCTGAGTCCTTCCCAAACCCTGCCATTGATGAACTGCGACGGGAACAAGAACGTCATATTCAAAACCTCGGGGAACTGCGACAAGAAGAAGCGCGATTAAGCCGACAGCTTCAGGAATTACGACAACAAGAAGAACATCTCCACCGCCGAATTGAAGGAATCCAATTAGAAGAAGAGGAACGGCGCGTTGCTGAAGTTAGACGCAGACTGGCCTTAAGCAAGACCAATCAAGTGATTTACTATCTGATGGGAGCATTAGGCGTTTTATTAATTTTGCGAGTCCTGTTGCGACTCTTAGGCGCCAACCCAGACAACCAGTTTGCCGGATTTATTTATGCCTTATCCTCTCCCTTTGTCACGCCGTTTGAAACCCTGTTTACAACCCCAACTTTTGGAAATTCTGCTTTTGAATTCAACGCTTTAATTGCCATAGCCATTTATGGATTACTAACTTGGTTGGTGATTCGGTTACTGGAATTAATTTGGAATTAACCTAAATTAGACCGCTTGCAAAATTCTTTAAAGCCCCTCTTAAGAAGGGGGGTGGGGGGATCAATCCTTTTTTGGCAAGAGGTCTATTGATACCCCACTCGATCGCACCCCTTAAAAAAGGAGAGAGGCAACCCCATCGGGATTGCCTCTACAAAATATTACCGTTGATGATTGAACCGGCTTTTATTAAGGGGTGTTGGAAGCATCTAAATCTGCCGGACTGGTTAACGTCGCAACGGGGACAGTTTTCCCCATAGAGGCTTGCAACATAAAAGTCCGAGAAACAGAATTATTCGCCAAAGTAAACAGGGGATTAGACAGAATTCCAGCGAGGGAAGTCGCAATCACCGTTAGGATTAAACCCACTTGGAGCGATCGCATTCCCCGGACATCCCAGCGAATTTCCGGATAATTTCTGACCGACTCGGACATTTCCTGTGGTTCCTTAACCACCATCATTTTGACCACGCGGATGTAGTAGTAAATCGAAACCACACTGGTCAATAAGCCCAGCAAAACCAAGCCATAAAGACCCGCTTGCCAACCGGCCCAGAACAGATAAATCTTTCCGAAAAATCCAGCCAGGGGAGGAATACCACCCAGAGAAAGCAAACAAATACTTAACCCCAAGGTTAACAACGGGTCTTTTTGATACAGACCCGCATATTCACTAATTTGATCCGTTCCCGTGCGTAGGGTGAAGAGAATCAAACAGGTGAATGCACCCAGGTTCATGAACAGATAAACCAGCAGATAAAAAATCATGCTGGCATATCCAGCATCGGTATTGGCAATTAAACCAATCATCACAAACCCCGCTTGTCCGATGGAGGAATAGGCAAGCATCCGTTTGAGACTGGTTTGAGCTAGGGCCACCACATTACCCAGGACCATACTGAGGATGGCGAGGGCAGTAAACACGAAGTGCCACTGTTCTTCGACGATAGGGAACGCTGTCGTCAGCAGACGGATTGCTAGGGCAAACCCTGCTGCTTTAGAACCCACCGAGAGGAACGCTACCACCGGGGTGGGAGAGCCTTCGTAAACGTCGGGGGTCCATTGGTGGAAGGGAACCGCCGAGATTTTGAAAGAAATACCGGCAATCACGAACACCAGGGCAATCACCACTCCAATCGAGGGGCCGGTTCCCGAAGCCGTCATGCCGGAGGCGATCGCACTTAAGCGAGTTTCTCCCCCGGAAAGTCCATACAACAAAGACATCCCATAGAGAAACACTGCCGAAGAGGCAGCACCAATCAGCAGATATTTTAAAGCCGCCTCATTGGAACGGGGGTCCAGCTTCATGTAACCTGTGAGTAGATACGATGAAATACTCAGGGTTTCCAAGGAGACAAAAATCATCACCAACTCATCTGCACCAGAGAGGAACATTCCCCCCAGGGTGGCGGTGAGCAAAATCATCAGAAACTCGCCCATTGCGGTGCCGGAGTTTTCCACATAGCGGATCGACATCAAAACAGTCACCACCGCAGACAGGGCGATAATGCCGCGAAAGATCACACTCATGGAGTCCCCATTGAACCCACCGAGGAACGAAATCGGGTCACTGGCATCCCATTGATAAACCAGGGCCACCAGGGACGCCAGTAGACCAGCGATCGCCATGTAGGGGGTCACCTTCAGCGACTCCCGTCCTACGATCAGGTCATAAACCAGGACCACCAGCAGGGTAATAATGACAATTCCCTCTGGCAAAATTATTCCAGCATTTAACTGGGCGGCAAGATTAGCAAAGTTCATCTTTCTTACCTCCTGGAGACTCCCGCTATATTGGTACTCCAATTAGCGGTGAGAGGAAAGGAGGGACTAGGTTTACGCTGCATAAAGAATTGTTCTCCATGAATCGATTAGTCAGTCCATTACCGCCTTGGAGTTGTTTAATCCCATGTAGTATTGCAATCTACGGCTGTTCGGGCAATTACGAACTGAAATCTTACAACACTGTACGCATAACGGTTTGGCTCTATAGAGCCTCCCATTTCAAAGGGTGAAGTTAGCTTCGACAAGGTTAGAGGTCGGTACTATCTTAAAGACACTGGATTAACCCAATAAACCTGTTTAATCTTTAAGTTTTAGAGCTACAGACTAGCTACGCATCCGTAGGTAAGAACTTGAACACTTGCCTCTAACGTAGGGAATAAACACCCTTAGTCTGGTAAACATTAGGCTTTATTGCCCCCGCTGTACTGTACTCAGTCAGCGTTGGGTAGTTTACAGCAAGTTATGGGCAGATACAATACAATCACTCAGCATCTAGTTGGTGCAGGGTGTGCATTAGCAATTCTTTACATCTTGCATCTTACCTTGATATCCGCCCGAACCCCTCGAATCACCTCGACTCCTCTGGTTGAAACCCGGTGATATCCCACCCTATTGATTCATCTCAACCAACGGGTTCCTGTTGAGAGTAACGTCTACAACCCATTGCAACAGGGGAGAAAGCGCCAGTCCAATCCGCGACTTCTTCACCCCCTTGACCATTTTTGCCTCCGGTTTCCTCTGCTTGTGTTAGGGTCAATTTAGGGAGCTTCTCCCCAACTCTATGGACCTCAGATGGAAAAAACTCTGATCCGAGTGGGATGTTAAGTCGCCCTTAATCAACCCCATCATAGATATAAAGGAGATCGGGAACCCTGGCGATCCAGAACCGAGGCGATCGCCGCTCTTGAAAGTCCTCCGGGTAGAAGTCAGTCTCAGCCTCAAGTCCCCAACACCGAACCGCCCATCCCCCGATCCCGCAACCCAATCGGGTTGGCAAAATCGGATCTAAATTAGAGATTGGCACGGATCGACCAGCAGCGATCAACTGCAAAAACGGGGCAGCTAGATTCCAGCTAGACTGATGCCACTTTTCCCGATCCCCCCTTGACATCTCCCCCAAAAAGCTCTAAAGCTGACGTTCTACCAAGCTGCTATCCCCAAAAGGTGCCATGTCAACCCTCGTCATCGTCGAATCTCCAACCAAAGCCCGCACGATTCGGAACTTCCTGCCGAACGACTATCGCGTAGAGGCATCGATGGGTCACGTGCGCGATCTGCCCTCCTCTGCCGATGAAATTCCCGAACAAGTCAAAGGGGAAAAATGGGCGCAGCTTGGGGTCAATGTAGAAGCCGATTTTGAGCCCCTCTACGTCATCCCCAAAACCAAGCAAAAAGTCGTCAAAACCCTCAAAGATGCCCTCAAAGACGCTTCGGAGCTGATTCTGGCAACGGACGAAGACCGGGAAGGAGAAAGTATTAGTTGGCATCTGCAAGAAGTGCTTAAACCCAAGGTGCCCATCAAGCGCATGGTGTTTCACGAAATCACCCGGGAGGCGATTCGTGATGCCCTCAACAATTGCCGCACGATTGATTACCAACTGGTCCATGCCCAAGAAACCAGGCGGATTTTAGACCGCTTGGTCGGTTATACCCTCTCGCCCCTGTTATGGAAAAAAATCGCCTCGGGACTCTCTGCCGGTCGGGTGCAGTCCGTGGCGGTGCGTCTGTTAGTGCAACGAGAACGGCAGCGGCGCGCCTTCCGTCAAGGGTCCTATTGGGATTTAAAAGCCCGATTAATCCAGGCCAAAACCCCCTTTGAGACCAAACTGGTGACTCTGGACAATCGCAAAGTGGCCACCGGCAGCGACTTTGATGAATCCACCGGCCAAATCACCGCCGGTCGCACTGTCGTCCTCCTCAACGAAGAACAAGCCAGGGCCTTGGTTACCCAACTCACGGGCAAACCTTGGCAAGTCGCCAAAGTTGAGGAACGTCCCACCACCCGCAAACCCTCGCCCCCCTTTACCACCTCCACCCTCCAACAGGAGGCCAACCGCAAACTGCGGTTATCGGCCCGGGATACGATGAAAATTGCCCAAAGTCTCTACGAAAATGGGTACATCACCTACATGAGAACCGACTCGGTGCATCTGTCAGAACAGGCCCTCACCGCAGCCCGGACCTGTGTGGCAGAAATGTATGGGAAAGAGTATCTCAGCCCCAAACCCCGGCAATATGCCACCAAGAGCAAAGGGGCCCAGGAAGCCCATGAAGCGATTCGTCCGGCGGGAAGTAGTTTCCGCACTCCCCAACAAACCCCCCTCTCGGGACGGGAATTACAACTCTATGATTTGATTTGGAAACGCACGGTTGCCAGCCAAATGGCCGATGCCCGTCAAACCATCGTCGCAGTGGATTTGCAGGTGGAGAATGCCGGATTTCGGTCCAGTGGTAAGCGCATCGATTTCCCGGGATTTTTACGCGCTTATGTGGAGGGGTCGGATGATCCCGATGCGGCGTTGGAGGACCAAGAGGTGATTTTACCGGCTTTAAAAGTGGGCGATCGCCCCGATTGCCAAAACATTGAAGCAGTGGGTCATGAGACCCAACCCCCGGCCCGCTATACCGAAGCCTCCCTGGTCAAAACCCTAGAAAGCGAAGGCATTGGCCGTCCCAGTACCTACGCCAGCATCATCAGTACCATCATCGATCGCGGCTATTCCATTCTCAAAGGCAATGCCTTGGTCCCCACCTTTACCGCCTTTGCCGTCACCGATTTGTTGGAAAAATATTTCCCCGAATTGGTAGACCCCGGCTTTACTGCGAAAATGGAACGGACCCTGGATGAGATTTCCACCGGAGAAGCCGCTTGGTTGCCCTATCTCCAGAAATTTTATCTCGGGGAAACGGGACTGGAAACCCAAGTCAAACAACAGGAAAGTGCGATCGACCCCAACGAAGCCCGTAGCGTCGAACTAGAAAACCTAGATGCCAAAGTTCGCATCGGGCGCTATGGACCCTATATCGAAGCCGACAACGGCGAGGGCGTTGTCACCGCCTCCATTCCCAAGGACCTCACCCCCTCGGACCTGGACCCGGAACAAGTCCAACTGATTCTCAAGCAAAAAACCGAGGGACCGGAACAACTCGGCACCGACCCCAACACCGGGTTGCCCATTTATATTATGCTGGGCAAATATGGCCCTTATGTCCAATTGGGTGAGGCAACGGAAGAGAATAAAAAACCCAAACGGGCTTCTTTCCCCAAAGGCGTCACCGCAGAAAACTTGACCTTAGACCAAGCGGTGGGACTGTTAGCCTTACCTAGGACCTTGGGAGTGCATCCCGAAAACGGCGGCAAAATCCAAGCCAGTTTAGGACGGTTTGGACCTTATGTGGTTTGCGATCGCGGCAAAGAAGAAGGCAAAGAATATCGGTCCTTAAAAGCCGGAGATGATGTCCTCAGCATCACCCTCCCTCGGGCTTTAGAGTTACTCGCCGAACCGAAAAAGGGACGCAGCAGCAAAACCAGTAAAGCCAAAGAACCCCTCCGGGAACTCGGCAAACATCCAGCCGATGACGAACCCGTGAACGTTTACGACGGACCCTACGGACCCTACGTCAAACATGGCAAAACCAATGCCTCCGTACCCGAAGGCACCACCGTAGAAGATGTCACCTTGGCACAAGCGGTGGAACTGCTGGCGGCTAAAGCATCTACTTCTAAGAGTAAGAGTAAGAGTAGTAGCAAATCCAAAACCAGTAGTACCAAGTCAAAAACAGGGACAACGAAGAAAAAATCCACAACTTCCACAGCGAAGAAAAAGAGTTAACCCGTGAATTAAGGGTGCGTGAAGAGGAAGATAACGCACCCTTTTTTGATATAGCAATCATGAGGTGCCGTTGTGGAAGACAATGGCGGTCCCTTTCTCGTCGGCGGCTGGTGAACATCCGAGGGGACATCGGGTGAGGTACAAATCATACGGAATGCGGTTGGAATCGGTCTTTAAAAACAAGTTGAGCAATTGTAGGGTGGGCAATGCCCACCGAATCGAGGTGGGCATTGCCCACCCTACAATTTTTAATGCTTTTATCAACCGGATTTAGTATCAGTTACGTTTCAAAGCCCCTCTCCCAGAACATCCGAGGGGATGCAAAACGTACCTCATCAGTCCACCGAACCGCTATATGAACACCATCGGGAAGGACTGAAGTCGGGACATTGTGGATTTAATGCTGAGGACTTAAGCAGATTCTACAGACCCAATCTAAGCGGATTTCCACAAATAAATTCCTATTGCATCCGATGGTTAAGGACCTCAAATATTCTGACAGCCTGCGTTTGTCTTTGCCTCATAGACAGCGTAAGCGTCCGTTCGTCCCTGCAGCCAGACCCTTTCGTTACGGAACGCTCATAGAACAGGGTGCGGGTTTTAACCTTCTTCGTTACTCCTTCTCCCCCGTCATCTTAAAGAAACCCCTGAAGGGGGGGACGTTGAACGTTGGGATGATTTATGTTTTGCATTCGCTCCTCAATGTAGAGGCGAGAAAGCTTTCTCGCCTCTACATTGAGGAGCGAATGCCT
>CAYUEH010000154.1:0-9937 GCA_964442465.1 uncultured Laspinema sp.
ATGATGAAATCGTCTCATCCGTCCGCAAAGTCGCCCAGGAAATCGGCGTCAAACTTACCCCGGATGCTGTGGACCTATTGGCCGAATCCGTCGGCAATGATACGCGATCGCTGTATAATGCCTTGGAAAAGTTGCACCTGTATTCCCTGAGTGCCGGACCTCAACCCCTGAGCGCCGCTACCGTGGATCAACTCGTCACCGCAACGACTCAAAACAGCTTACAGCTTGCCAGTGCCATTCGCCAAGGAGATGTAGGAACTGCTTTAGAATTAGTCGCAGATTTGATTAACCGCAACGAACCCGCCCTGAAAATTTCCGCTACCCTCACCAGGCAGTTTAGAACCTGGTTCTGGGTTAAACTGATGATAGAAAGTGGTGAGCGTGACGAAAAGGCGATCGCTGCTGCTGCGGAAATCGGCAACTTTAACCGAATTTACTTCTTAAGAAAAGAAGTCAGCGCCCTCTCCCTGAATCAATTAGAACAAATTTTAGCCCTACTCCTCGAACTAGAAGTCAGCCTCAAACGAGGGACAGACGAACTCTCCACCCTCCAAACCAAAACCATAGAACTATGCCAACTCTGTCGCCAAACTTCCTTTCGGTAAAATTTCTGTAAAGCCGCCGTCTCGATCCACAAAACCGGAACTAAACCCGGTAGAATCAAATCATAAAAAGCAACCCCAAAACCGGCCAATTGAGTCAACCTGCTGCCATAAATCCATAGAAAAATTTATCAAAAATAAGTTTTTTACTTCGGTAATAGGTTGACGGTTGCCTCAAAAAAAATCTCGGTATTCCCGAAATCTTAAAGATTTTCTTAGTAAATCTATCACCTTTGGATGTTATGATGATGATAAAATTGCCCCGTTTTCATGTTCAGGGAATCCGAGCGAAACTCCTCTGCGTCAGTGCGCTTTCCGCCTTGGGAATCCTCACCGGGTCCGTTCCCCATCTCACCCTGGAATCTGCCAACTGGATTGGAACGTATTCCGCCTCAGCGCAAAGCATTACCCCCGAAGAAATAGAGAACTACGCCCGTTCCATCCTGGCGATCGAACAACAGCGATCGCAAGCCTACCAAGAAGTCGAAACCCTTCTCAATTACGTTCCCGCCATTGACTGCCGAAATACCGATACAGTCAACCAACTCGATCGCGAAGTCAAAGTCATCGTCGTCAACTATTGCGAAGGCTCAAAAACCCTAGTCACCACTAACGGATTAACCATCCAACGCTTTAACGAAATCACCGAAATCGTTAAAACCAATCCCCAATCCGAACAACAACTCCGAGAAGCCCTCACTCGCCTCCAATAATCATCTATTGCTATTCCCCAGGAAAACTCAAAAAAATCCCAGTTCGTAGTAACGACTTCAGTCGTACTCAAAGTTCGTAGTAACGACTTCAGTCGTTCTCAAAGTTCGTAGTAACGACTTCAGTCGTTCTCAAAGTTCGTAGTAACGACTTCAGTCGTTCTCCCCCTCCCCCATTCCACAAGTCTATAACCCAACCTCCCCTCCTCATCAGCTTTTCAAAAATCAAAAACCCCATTTAAGAGATTATTATCCAGAAAAATCATGACTGTTTCCACTGACAAAAAACACTGGACCGATGAAGAATTTATCGCCTTATCCCGAGATGGAAATCAGTATGAGTTAGTCAATGGAGAAGTCATAGACATGGGAAATTACGGGATGGAACATGGCTATATCGCCTGCATTTTAGTAGCCGCTTTAATCACCATAGTCAAACCCAATAAACTCGGTGCCATTTGCGATTCCAGTACAGCCTTTACCCTAAAAAATGGGAATAAACGTGCTCCAGATGTTTCGTTCGTTGCCAAAACCCGATTGCAAGGGTTAACCCGACCCCCCCGAGGATTTTTTCAAGGCTCACCGGATTTAGCCATTGAAATTTTATCTCCCAGCAATACTGTAGAAGAAATTCATAGTAAAATCGTAGAATATTTCGAGAATGATACCCAGTTAGTCTGGGTCATTCATCCCGATGAAAAGTTTGTGTTAGTTTACCATAACCCCGAACCTGATGGTTTTTTGCGAGCAGGCGATCGGCTCAATGGGGAAGACATTATCCCCGGCTTTTCCCTAGCCGTTTCCGAGCTATTTGAAGCGTGGGATTGGTAAGTGGAGAAATCCGCTGAATACCTACAATATCGTTTAGCCTTTGCGGTAATTTCTGACCTTGATGATATAGCAGTTCCTACAGTGATTCGCGTAGATTTTTGTCAGTGGGAGCATCGATATTCCCTAGGATGTGGGGCTTTTAAAGGTGTGAATGGACCTCGTACAGGCTGTTGCAATCCTTCACTCCTCGAAATATAGCAATCCTTGCAGCAGTTGTGGAAGACGATGGCGGCCCCCAACCCCTCTCCCAGCCCTTCGACCCTTCGGCTTCGCTCAGGACAGGCTTAGCTCAGGGGGAGAGGGGAGAAGAAGATGTTACAAATCATTTAGGACTGCTATATTTGTATTCCATTAGCCCCGGAACCGCTATAGCATGAAATGACAAGATATAATCAGGTTTGGTGAGATTTTCATTAACTTGTAACGACCTCCAGGAAAATCCCTCATGCTTACCCGAATCGAAATCGATGGTTTCAAAAGCTTTGAGCAGTTTAGTCTCGATGTAGCGCCGTTCACCGTCATTTTAGGTCCAAACGCTTCGGGAAAATCTAACCTATTTGATGCCATTCTACTCCTGTCTCAACTGGCTGCAACCGACCTGCGATCGGCGCTGAAAGGGTTGCGCGGCGAACCCTTGGAACTCTTTTGCAGACAAGCCGATGGATCCTCTAGTCCGCAAATGTCTTTTGCCGTGGAATTGCTTCTGGCACCCCAAGTGCGTGACCCTTGGGGTGAAGGGGTGGAACTGTCTCATTCTCGGGTCCGTTATGAAGTGCAAATCGAATATCGCAAAGGAGATCGCCATCTTGATCATCTCCGAATCACCCAAGAAGCTGTTACCCCCATTTTCAAAACCGAGGATCAATGGTGTTCCAATTACCCATCCATTGATACTTCTTTCTCTAAGTTATTTCTAAAATACAACGGGAGAGAACCTTGGCTCACCACGAAAGAAAAAGAAGGTAAGCGCATCTTTAAAATCGCCCCCGATGGACGCCAGGGTAAAACCTGATCTGCTGAGTCTGCGGAATCGACAATTCTAGGGAGCATTACTATAGCATTCCTATATGAATTGTGGAAGACGATGGCGGCCCCCAACCCCTCTCCCAGCCCTTCGACTTAGCTCAGGGGGGAGAGGGGAGAAGAAAATGTCACAACTGATTTAGGATTGCTATAGTGCTTTTTCTCAATCTACGACATGATAGATGGATTGTGAAAAATTAAATGCGTTTACCCTGTTTAGGGTATGAGTCCCTAGGTTTTTTTATTGCTTATTCCTCCTCTTCAGAACTACTGAGAAATTCTTCAAAAATCTGAGCGATCGCGTACCAGTCTGCTACACCCAGGGCCAAAGCTAAAAGCTCGTCAAACGGTTCGGGTATCTCTGGCAAGTTTTCGTCAAAATAAGTCACCATCGCTTTGCCGAGTTCAATGGTATTGCTGCACCCTTGAGCAAGCTTGGTGACTTGAGTGCGGATCCCTTCATCGTTAAGGATCCAATGTTCTATATTTTGAGTGATTTGTTGTTTGATGTTGTCCATATTGCCTCCTGTTACTTCACTTTTGCTATAGCAATCCTAAATGATTTGTAACAAACCTAGCGAGCAAGATGCAAAGCCTACGGCATAGCTCCGCTTAGGGTATTCCAACAAATAAATCCTCCAAATTTGATGAGATCGCACCTAACAAGACTGTATGTAGCCCGCGCTTCTCGGGCTATAGCCCTATCGGACCGGGCTACGCTCAATCCGCGAGTGCCCCACCCTTGAGGGTGCGGGTTTTGGATATTTTATTTTTTGGACTTCCCCAACAAGCTATTTTATTGTATTAATCTGTAATGTCTAACCGGACATTTTGTTCTTTCAAAATGTCCGACAGCAGGGGAAACGAGCCGAGGATGTTATCTATCAGTGAGGCGATCGCCAAGGTCTTTTATCACCCAGGATGAGAGAAAAAAGAACGTCCGATTTAAAGGACGTAAAGCAAGAATTCTTTTAAACAACATTATTATAGATACGCTCCGTGAGACCCTAGCTTTGAGGGTTGGGGTCTAAACAGGCGATCGCCCCCAATCGCCGTCCTATCGCCCCGAACCAGCCCATCCGACTTAGAAAAAATACTCACGCCCGAGGAGATCGCCCCAGTCACCAGCGCCAACAGTAACAAATAGTCCAGGGTTCGGACCCAAAGTGTTCCCAGGGGGTCTTTCGGGGATGGCAACTTAGACATCAGTTAAATCACAACAATCCAGAACATGAATGAATGACTGTTCTGTTCAACCCAGTTTTGCAGCAACCCGGATCTGGGAGAACCTGCAATCCCAGAACCCCAGTATCTGGATTGATCCCCCCGGAGTTCATGACGGGAAAATTCAAACCCTGGGTATTTTTGCGATATCTTAAAACAGCAGATTCTTCGTCTGAAGCCAAGGGGAGTGCGTGAAATATTTTTTTCTAACAGAAGGTTGGACCGTTGGTCGCGTTTGGGGAGTAGAAGGACTGTGGAATGCAGTCGCCTGGAGACGCGAACCTGAAATCGAGAAAATACATTTTTGCATTGTGGAGAATAATGACGAAAAACTATGGCTCTATCGGGTGGAAGACTCCGTGATCATGGTGGAAGTCAAGCCGATTTCCCCTGAATCCAGTGGGGCCTCTACCATTGGGCAAGTGGTGCTGCGGCGTCTGATGAGTGGGGATCAAGTCATCGATCGCTTATCCGCTGCCGAAGCCACTTGCCAGATTAAGCGGTCCAATTTTGCCAATCTGGGTTCACCCTAAACCCCAAACTCTCAGCTCCAGACTGGAAACCCAAAGTCAAGTCGGCTGAGGGACTGATTATCTGGGGATTTGTCCGATTAAAGGCTTTAACCAGTCACTCTAGGGGACTACAACCCTGAGAGACTGGGGAATCCAGATGCACCCGGTTCTCAGAAATCAGCACCGTCCTCCCTAGGAGTGCGATCGCTTTTCTTTACATCAATAACCAAAACTCTTGCATTCGATTCCATCAATAGTTACACTTCTTTAAATACTGTCTCATTTTTGAGATGCGATAGTCATCGCGCAGCCACTGTCAAGCCCCCATCTGTAAGGCTTGGCCCCCAGTGAAAACGCTTTGACTTTATAAAAGGCTCAAAGATAGCGTCCAAATAGATAACTCAAACTGAGGAGGAAGCGTAGTCAATGGGACTACCCTGGTATCGAGTACACACAGTCGTTTTGAACGATCCGGGTCGGTTGATTGCCGTTCACCTAATGCACACGGCTCTGGTCGCAGGTTGGGCCGGTTCAATGGCCCTTTATGAACTGGCGATTTTCGATCCGAGCGATCCCGTCCTGAACCCCATGTGGCGTCAGGGGATGTTTGTCATGCCCTTCATGGCTCGCCTCGGCGTGACCGATTCTTGGAGAGGCTGGAGCATTACCGGCGAAAGCGTATCCGACGTCGGATTCTGGTCATTTGAAGGGGTTGCTACCGCTCATATTGTCCTGTCCGGATTGCTGTTCCTAGCTGCTTGCTGGCACTGGGTTTACTGGGATTTGGAACTGTTCACCGATCCGCGCACCGGCGAACCCGCCTTGGACCTGCCCAAAATGTTTGGCATCCACTTATTCCTGTCGGGTCTGCTCTGCTTCGGATTTGGAGCATTTCACCTCACAGGTTTATTCGGACCGGGGATGTGGATTTCTGACCCTTATGGCTTAACGGGACATATCCAACCCGTTGCGCCCGAGTGGGGACCCGATGGCTTTAACCCCTTTAATCCGGGTGGGATCGTGGCTCACCACATTGCAGCGGGGATTGTTGGCATTATTGCTGGCATTTTCCACTTATCTGTGCGTCCGCCTGAGCGGTTGTACCGAGCGCTGCGGATGGGGAACATTGAAACTGTACTCTCTAGCAGTATCGCTGCGGTATTTTTCGCCGCTTTCGTGGTCGCCGGTACCATGTGGTACGGTTCCGCCACCACTCCGATTGAACTGTTTGGTCCAACCCGCTATCAGTGGGATAGCAATTACTTCCAGCAGGAAATTGATCGGCGCGTGCAAACTTCCCTGGCTCAAGGGGATAGCTTAGAAGAAGCCTGGTCTCAGATTCCTGAGAAACTGGCGTTCTATGATTACGTCGGCAACAACCCCGCCAAAGGCGGTCTGTTCCGCGTAGGCCCCATGAACACAGGTGATGGACTCGCCCAAGGTTGGTTGGGTCATCCCGTATTTAAAGATGGTGAAGGTCGCGTGCTCTCAGTGCGTCGTCTTCCCAACTTCTTTGAAACCTTCCCAGTGGTCTTGACTGATGCCGATGGCATCGTGCGCGCTGATATTCCCTTCCGTCGGGCTGAATCTAAATACAGCTTTGAGCAAACCGGCGTAACGGCGAGCTTCTACGGTGGGGAACTCAACGGACAAACCATTACCGAACCGGCTTTAGTCAAGCAGTATGCTCGGAAAGCTCAGTTAGGCGAACCGTTTGCCTTCGATCGCGAAACCCTCAACTCCGATGGGGTGTTCCGCACGAGCACTCGCGGTTGGTTTACTTATGGCCATGCCTGCTTTGCTTTGCTGTTCTTCTTCGGTCATATCTGGCACGGATCTCGGACGATTTTCCGGGATGTGTTTGCCGGGATCGACCCGGATCTCGAAGAGCAGGTCGAGTTTGGTCTGTTCCAAAAAGTCGGGGACGTTTCCACCCGCAAACAAGAAGTTTAGAGGGGTTTATAGCAATTTTCACATTCATGAGGGACGTTGACTCGATCCCCCCTAGCCCCCCTTTGGATCCCCCCCCCTGCCCCCCTTAGAAAGGGGGGAGCCGGAGGAATAAATGTTTAGTTCCACGGGGGGAACGTGGAAAGTCCCCCTTGTTAAGGGGGATTTAGGGGGATCCTCCATATACTTCACCAACAAGAGAAAGGCTATACCTCTAACTCTCATCTCAGGTCTAACAAATGGACGGGTCCTAAAAGACAGGTGCATTTTGTTAGACCTTTTTTCTATTGCTTGGTAGACTGGTGTTACCCTAATTGATTATCAGGAATTTATCATCATGGAAAGTATCGCTTACATCTTAATTCTGACTTTAGCCATTGGTGTGCTGTTCTTTGCGATCGCCTTCCGTGAACCGCCTCGCATTGGCAAGTAACAATTCGGGGTTAATTTCTGAGTGGATTGATTCCTCTGGCTGACTCATTCTATGGGTTTAAGAAGGCTGCTCAGGCTCATCGAGCTTGGCGATCGCATTCAACCTTCACAGATAGGATGGAGAACAACTCAGAAATTGCCCCTAGACGTTGGACCCCAGTCCTCAAGCCAGCCTCAAGCTGCGCTTTAAACCGAGTCCAGGCAGGAAGATTTAAAAGCGGAAACTCCAAGGAGAAAAACAGCCCTTGTGTCTGCATAATTTCCCGATTTCTTTCTGCCTTCCCCTCGGAGTTCCTCTCGCTCACAGGACAAAAATCATGCGATGTCCATTTTGCCAGCATACTGACAGTCGGGTACTCGAATCTCGCTCTGCTGAAGCCGGTCAAAGCGTCCGGCGTCGCCGGGAATGTCTCCAGTGCAACCGTCGCTTTACCACCTATGAACGGATTGAATATGTCCCGATCACGGTGATTAAACGAGATGGCTCCCGCGAATCGTTCGATCGCTCTAAGTTACTGCGCGGGATTGTTCGCGCTTGTGAAAAAACCGGCGTTGAGTCTGGACAAATTGAAAATTTAGTCGATGAAATCGAAGCTCAATTGCAGCAACAGCGATCTAGACGCGAAGTCACAAGTAATGATATCGGTGAACTGGTCCTTTCTCAATTGCAAGCGGTTAGTGAAGTGGCCTATATCCGCTTTGCCTCAGTTTATCGACAATTCCAAGGGATTCGTGATTTTGTGGATACATTAAAGGACCTGCAAAATCAAAGCGATCGCCCCGGGAGTGACCGCTCACCTACCCCCGAAGACGACAATTCCCCTCGGAAATCTCCCGATGATCCAGAACAGTTAACTCTCAATGATGCTTCCCAGGATTCTCCCCCGGTCTCTTCCCTAGCTCAAGCCTAGAGCCAAATCAGGTCTGAGGATCAGGGGAATCAAGGGTCGGTGAGTTCCCACTTCACCATTAACCTCTCCTTAAAATAAATTCTCTTCAACGACAGCGATCGCCCTTGATCGTCAATGGATCTGTCCCCTGTTCACAGGTGACAAGGGATTCCTCTTCGAGGGTCTTAACGAGAGATTCTACAAAAATTGTTTGAAAAATTTCCAACCCTCGGTGTTCAAAAAGGAGCATTCAAGCTATAATAGTTTTTCTAGGCTTAAAAATTTCCAAAGGAAAGCGTCTAAAATAGTACGGAAGCGTCTTTTTGACGTCATCTGAATGCTTGCAAGCCAAACCGGAAGTTGAATTGAACCAGCCCTCAAAATCAACGGCTGAATCTTTGACAGGAAACTGCTCAAAGTCTATTCTCTACCCTTGGCTGGTGAGCGGGGAAGCTGAACCCAGGGAGCCGTCTAAATCCGCTAGTTTGTGGCACAGACCCCCTCCCTATAGCGTGTTCTGGCCCCACACTAAACTCTAACTTTTTTGTTTAACCTTGGACGCCCAACCGAGGCGACCAAGGGAAAAAGAGTGTGATGGTGCACTGAGGTCAAGGTTCGCCTAGACTCAAAGTTGCTCAAGATTTGTAGCCGTTTTGCGGCTTCAACATCAACATCGACAACATCTTTTTCAAAAAATACACGACTACGAACGGAGAACAGTTCCAGGAATCAAATCGCATGGTCAATCAGAACACAGTCGCCAAAGATGTAGGCTTTACTCACGAGGATTTTGCAGCTCTTCTCGATAAATATGACTATCACTTCAGCCCCGGCGATGTCGTCGCCGGTACAGTATTCAGTCTAGAGCCGAGGGGCGCTCTGATTGACATTGGTGCAAAAACAGCAGCATATATCCCCATTCAGGAAATGTCGATCAACCGGGTTGACGCTCCTGATGAAGTCTTGCAATCGAATGAAACTCGCGAGTTCTTTATCCTCACCGATGAGAACGAAGATGGACAGCTCACCTTAAGCATCCGCCGCATTGAATATATGCGCGCTTGGGAACGAGTTCGCCAGTTGCAAACCGAAGACGCTACCGTGCGCTCTCAGGTCTTTGCCACCAATCGCGGGGGAGCACTGGTTCGCATTGAAGGGTTGCGTGGCTTCATTCCAGGGTCCCATATTAGCACCCGCAAACCCAAAGAAGAACTGGTCGGAGAAGAACTCCCCTTAAAATTCTTGGAAGTAGACGAAGACCGTAATCGTCTAGTTCTATCCCATCGTCGAGCGTTGGTTGAGCGCAAGATGAACCGCTTGGAAGTCGGCGAAGTCGTCATCGGTACAGTTCGCGGCATCAAACCCTACGGTGCCTTTATCGATATCGGCGGAGTCAGCGGTTTGCTGCACATTTCGGAAATTTCCCACGATCACATCGATACCCCCCACAGTGTCTTCAATGTCAATGATGAACTCAAGGTGATGATCATTGACTTGGATGCAGAACGGGGTCGCATCTCCCTGTCTACCAAGCAACTCGAACCGGAACCGGGGGATATGGTGAAGAACCGCCAGTCTGTGTTCGATCGCGCTGAAGAAATGGCTCAAAAATTCCGCGAACAAATGCGGGCCAAGCAGCAAGGGCAACCAGAGCAACCAGCAGTTCCGGTGACTCCCGTGGAACAACCGGTAACTGAAGAAGCGGCAATTCAAGAACCCGTAGCTGAAGAAGCGGCAATTCAAGAACCCGTAGCTGAAGAAGC
>CAYUEH010000155.1:0-4900 GCA_964442465.1 uncultured Laspinema sp.
GTTCGTAGTAACGACTTCAGTCGTTTCCGGCTAAAGCCTTGACAAGTAATCTTTCCGACTTAAGCCCCAGTGAAGGAACTGACGGATCTGGACAGGGGTGCGTGACGAAAGCTGACGCTTTCGTCACGCGGTAACGACTGAAGTCGTTACTACAAACATTTTTTTATGCCGGGTCTTTTACAATAATTAAGGAACTAAAACCACTAAAGTTATGAATAAACATAATCCAAAAAACCCCGTGATGTTAGTTCATGGGATTTGGGACACCCGTGATATTTTCAGTAAAATTTCTCCCGTTTTAACCGAACTGGGATGGTCAGTTTATAGCTTAAACTTAATTCCCAATGATAGTTCCGTTGGATTAGACCGTTTAGCGGAACAACTGAGGGATTTTATTGAGCAAACCTTGGGAGGCGATCGCCCCTTTGATTTAATCGGATTCAGTATGGGGGGAATTGTCAGCCGGTACTATCTCCAGCGACTCGGTGGCATTGAGCGGGTAGAGCGATTTATTTCTATCTCAGCACCCAATCAAGGCACTATAACCGCTTACGCATTACCCCTACCGGGATGTTTGCAAATGCGTCCGAAAAGCCCGTTTTTGGAAGATTTGAATCGGGATGCAGTGGAGATGCTGGGACGGGTGAATTTTACCTCGATTTGGACCCCTTATGATAGTATGATTATCCCGGCCAAAAGCTCGCAACTGCCGGTAGGGAAGGAAGTGATATTGCCGGTTTTGATTCATCGATGGATGGTGAGCGATCGCCGATGTTTGCAGGTAATAGCCGACACCCTATCCGAACCTCTCCGTGTTAACACTGAAGTCTCCTAAGCAAGCCTTGAGACTGGCTCTATCTTGGAATCGCTCAGGATGTCTGGAAAGAGAATTTTCATTAAGAATTATGACAAATTGCGTAGAGTTTGCCCAAACCTAGTTTATGATTAGCCTAGAGCATTAGTATAGGCGTCAATAGACAGGATCCAACAATCGGGTTTCTGTCCCTCTATTCTGGCTAATGATTTCAAGAAACCCGGTTTATCTCACCGTTTTGGAACGGGGTTTTTAGGCGATCAAGACCGGATGAAATTAATCCACCTGTTAGCGAGAATAGACCCTTGATTTTGGGGACCAAGCCACTTGATATTCTGTCAATCGACCCGGTTATTTTCCCCAGCAAAGAACTGACGCCTTACCCTCTGATTACACCCGAAATATCCCTGTTTTTGAAAACAGGATAATCAGTAGAGGCGGCGCTATGATCAGGACAACAATAGTTTTAGCAACGTTGCTGACCCTAGGCTTTTCAGCAACACCAACTCTGGCTCAATCCCTAACCTGTGCGCGGGTCCGGGACCCGGATGGTTGGGTAAACGTGCGAGATTTGTCCAGTGGACAAGTGGTCGGACGATTGAATAATAACACTCATTTTGCCTATCGATCGGTGACTTCTGATGGGTTTGCGATTTTAGTTTCTGCGCTGAACCGGGGCGTTCATCAGAGTCGTTTGGAAACGGTACCTAATCGGTACTGTAATGTTTTCTGGACTGTTCAAGACCCCGATGGGTGGTCAAATCTTCGGGCATCTCCTGGGGGAGATATTATTGGCCGGGTTCGGAGTGGGGGGCGAGTTTTGAGAATTGGAGGAGGAGAAGATTGGGCGCAGGTGATCACCTCCGATGGGACTTTTGGCTACATTCATAATTCGCGGTTACAGGGAATGAGTAACTGGTAAGTGGATAGATGTATTAGACGCGAAATGCGTTTAGGAATGTAGAAAATACAAGTTTATACGGAAGCATCTGGACAGGGTATTGCCTTGTCCTTTTTTCTGTTCATTTTAGAGAGCAATTGTAGGGTGGGCACTGCCCACCTTACTTACGGTGGGCAGTGCCCACCCTACAATTGCTCAAAAGCCCCCCTTTTTAAGGGGGGTTGGGGGGATCTATCCGGAATTTTGCAAGAGGTCTATTGTTGTAGGCAGAGGGGGATCACTGGGGAGAAGGGTTAAGTGCGATCGCCAATTTCGGTGAATTCTGCACTGCCAAAAATGGCCTCGGGATGGGCGTAATATTTGAACTCCAGTAAATTATAAAACGGGTCCTCTAAAAAGAACGTGCGATGTTCTAAGGGAGAACCGGAAAACCGTCGTTTCGGTTCTTCGCGGAACTGGAGTTGATGGTTTTGGGCGCGTTCTAATAGGGTTTCCCAATCGGCTTCATTTTCAAACACTAAACCGAAGTGACGCGGATAAATGCTTTTTTGGGGGGTGATGGGGTCTTTGGTGACATGGGCAACGAGTTGATTGCCATAGAGGTTTAAAATAACAGCAGTATGGGATTCGCGCCCGACTTGGCACCCGAGACCTTGAGCATAAAATTCTTTGGTCTTGGGAATGTCGGTGACGGGAAAGGCCAGATGAAAGAAGACATTGTTCATGAGGGGTGATTTAAAATGCAGACAGAAGAATTTGTTTTTAATTATGGCGCGTTATTGAATCCTTGGCTGGTGGCGGTGGGATTAAATACGGTTTTGTTAACGATTGTTTATTTTTTACCCAAAAAGTTGCTGACTCCGGCAGGAATTATCCATGCTTGGATTTTGGGGGTGCTGATTTGGGGGACCTTGGGTGGGCCCGGATATGCGGTGGTGGGGTTTTATTTTATTGTGGGTTCGGCGGTGACGCGGATTGGGATTGCGCAGAAGGAGGCGGAGGGAATTGCGGAGAAGCGATCGGGGGCCCGGGGACCGGAAAATGTCTGGGGTTCGGCATTGACAGCAGCGGTTTGTGCTGTGGGGGTGTTGGGGGTGCAAGGGTTGGATTGGGCGGGAATTGTGCCGTTGCTGTGGTTGGGGTATGTGGCGAGTTTTAGTACGAAGTTGTCGGATACGACGGCGAGTGAGGTGGGGAAGGTGTACGGCAAGCGGACGTTTTTGATTACGACGTTGCAACCTGTGCCGAAGGGGACCGAGGGGGCGGTTTCTCTGGAGGGGACGATCGCCGGGGTAGTGGCATCGGTGGCAGTTGCTGTGGTGGGGTATGTGGTGGGGTTGATTGATGTGACGGGGGTGGGGTTATGTGCGATCGCGGCATTTATTGCGACGAATTTAGAGAGTGTGATTGGGGCGACGATTCAGGAACAAGTGAGTTGGATGACCAATGAGGTGGTGAATATTATTAATACCACGATTGGGGCGATCGCCGCCATTGGACTGGCGATCGCCTTGAGGGGGGTTTTGGGTTAAGGGGATGGAGATTTTGCACAGATCAGACTCATTTTGTTGATCCTCGTTGAATGGCAGGTGGCGATCGCCTGCATCGGAGGAAAGACTGACCTCCATTCAGGCGATCGCCGCTTCTCATCGGGAAAGTTACGTGAGAAGACTAAAATACTCAGCAACCATCGTCTCCGGTTCTATTCCCTTGGCGATCGCCAGAACTTCATCGCCTAATGCGATCGCCGTCCCACAATTGTCAGCAAAGAAGTTGAGCAAATCAAAGGTTAATCCCTGACCTAACACAAACGAGTCTTCTGTCGGGGTAAAATCGGTAATGGTATCGGTCCCGAAACCTGCTTGCACGACAAAGCGATCGCGTCCGGCACCGCCAGTTAAGGTATCATTCCCCAAATCGCCACTGAGGAAATCATCCCCGTCACTGCCATAGAGCAAGTCATCATCTTTGCCGCCATATAAGGTATCATTGCCACTGCCACCGATGAGGGTATCATTACCGGCGTTGCCTTCTAACCAATCATCCCCGGCACCCGCACAGAGAAAGTCGCGATCGCCTATGGGACCAATAGGGACATCACTGCCAATGCCGCCTCGGATGGTATCGTTGCCATCCCCGCCATAGAGGGTATCATCGCCTAAGTCTCCAAATAAGAGGTCATCTCCAGCGGACCCGCACAGGATATCATGATCTTTGCCGCCATGAATGGTATCGTTACCCTGACCCCCATGCAGGGTATCATCTCCTTGATTGCCGTTGATGAAATCATTGCCATCCCCGCCATAAATCAAGTCTCTTCCCCCTATATCGGGGACATTGGGATCGCTGGTACCGCCGAATAAACTATCATCTCCTAAGTCTCCCATGAGGATGTCATTTCCTAAATCCCCATAAATCAGGTCGTTATCTTTGCCGCCATAGGCGATATCATCATCTTTGCCACTGTAGATGGTATCGTTGCCTTCGTTGCCATTGATCAGATCATTGCCTCGGTTACCGAAGATGACATCGCGATCGCCTTCTGTGCCAATGGGAGTTTCACTGCCATTTCCCCCGAGAATGGTATCATTGCCGAGGTCACCATACAAGAGATCATGATCTAGGTTGCCAAAGATCAGATCATCGTCTTTGCCGCCGTGCATGACATCATTTCCCTTGCCACCATAGAGGGTATCGTTGCCTTCGTTGCCGTTAATGAAATCATTGCCTTTGCCGCCTTCGATGCGATCGCGCTCAATGCCAGGACCTACCGGGTACTCGCTGCCAATACCTCCTAGCATATAATCATCGCCGGTATCGCCATACAGAACATCGTTACCGCCTTTCCCCCAGAGAAAATCATGTCCGGCAAATCCTAATATCCCTTCATGGCGATCGTCCCCGAAGATGACATCATTTTCCTCGGTGCCAAACAGGAAGATTTCCACCGGGGGTCTGTCTTGAGGTCCATAAAAGATAATTTCTGGCGGGGGTGGAACGGGACATTTACACCCACTGTTTTGTGAGGGGTCGAGAGGGACAGGGTTACAGGTGTTTGTACTGCTGGTATGCGGTACGCCGTTGGGGGGATTTGTGGTGGGATTCTCAGATTCTGGGCGATCGGTATCAGGATTAGTTCCCCCATCGGTTCCACCTGGATCAGGATTAGTTCCCCCATCGGTTCC
>CAYUEH010000155.1:5000-9881 GCA_964442465.1 uncultured Laspinema sp.
TCGGTTCCGCTATCGGTTCCACCTGGATCAGGATTAGTGCCGCCATCGGTTCCGCCATTGGTTCCGCCATTGGTTCCACCATCGGTTCCGCCATTGGTTCCACCATCGGTTCCACCTGGATCAGGATTAGTTCCACCATCGGTTCCGCTATCGGTTCCACCTGGATCAGGATTAGTTCCGCTATCGGTTCCACCTGGATCAGGATTAGTTCCGCCATCGGTTCCACCATCGGTTCCACCTGGATCAGGATTAGTGCCGCCATCGGTTCCGCTATCGGTTCCACCTGGATCAGGATTAGTGCCGCCATCGGTTCCACCTGGATTCCCGCCACCTGGATTACCACCGCCACTGTTAGGCGGTTGAATGGTTAAATCAAAGGTGTCGGTAATGCTTGCACCGGATTTATCGGTAGCGGTGACAATAATCGTGAGAGTTCCGATATCGGTTCCTGCTGGAGTGCCGGTGAAGGTGCCGTCATCATTGAAGGTTAACCAATTGGGAAGAGGGTCTCCATTGGAGAGGGTAACGGTATAGGTTAAGCTGTCATTGTAGATAAGATCAGCATCATCAAAGGTATTTTCTGGGATGGGAAAGGTAAAGTTGGTTCCCGGAGTGGTGGTTTGATTTTCCAGGGGATTGACGAGGATGGGGGGAGCGTTAATGTTTAAATTAACGGTGGAGGGAGTTTCGGCATAGTCGGTGCCGTCGAATCCATTCCAATTGAAACTCACCGGACCATTGAAGTTTTCACCAGGGACAAAGGAGAGTTTTTCGATATCAATTAGGGGGATTTCTAGGGGATTGTCTGGGGTAATTTCGATGGGATTTCCATCGAAAAAGAGGGTTCCGTTGGGGGGAAGAGAGGTAATTGAAATTTTCTGGAGGGTATTCCCATCACTGTCTGTAAATTGAGTGGTAAAATACTCGGGGTTAAAGAAAAAGGGAGTATCTTTTGTGCCGGTTTGATTGATGGGTGCTAAGGTGGGCGGGGTATTGATATTGACGACAAAGGTGCCGAGGATACCTGGGTCGATCGCATTGCCGGTGGTATCGGTGACTTCGTTTTCTGGCAACGTCACGGTATAAGTGCCGTTATCACCCCTATCCCAACTGTCCCCGGGAGGGGTGATTTGGTAGGTGACGTTGATACTATTAAAATTGCCGGTGTGATTGGGGGTGGCGATCGCCGTAATGTCGAGATTCTCGTTATTGGGTCCGGTGACCATAATATCCCCCCTATCCAGGGTACTCCAGTCGATCGCCCGGTTATCGGTAAAGGTGACGGTGAAACTGTAGGTTGTTCCGCCTGCAAGGGTCACATCTTCGGCAATAAAGTCTTGAAAACTGGGCAAAATCGAGTCCGTCAGTCCGGGAGACCCGATATCTAACCCGCTATTGTTGCCCGCTAAGGTACTTTCATAAGCTTTGGCGACCACTTCCGTGGGAACACCGGGTTGACCGATCGCACTGGTTAACCACTTGCTACCATCATTGTTGGCTGTTGTCAATTCCTCTTCTTCGCCAAAAGTGAGGGGATTTAAAGACAAGGAAGCGCCAGGGGAGGGAGTTGGCCATAATCCCATTGTGTTATATGCCACCTCATCAATAGCTGTCGTAAACCCCAGGTTATAGCTACCAAAACTGGGCCATAACCCGATGCGATCGCTAGTGTTGTCTAAGGCGGACCAATCACTGACTGGAATCAAGGGAATATCCCCTGTATCCCACGCCGCCTTAAACGACTCCGTAAGCAGGTTGTCATTAAACAAAATTCCCGTTTGACCCGGTGCGATCGTACCCCCAGCAATATTCCCCCCATTCGAGACAGTATTGGCACTGGCATTGGCAAAAACAAAACCAGTTAAATCCAGGGGTTGATCCGTCGGATTGTAAATCTCCACCCATTCCCAGTTCGGTTCGTCACTGACGGGATGGTACATAATTTCCGTAATCACCGGGAGAAGCTGTTTCTCATAAGCGCCGATATCGATCGCCGTGCCAACCTCGCGCTGGAATCCGGTGTCGCGTTGGTCTGTGACTAACTCAGTGTTAACATTAGGATCGCCCAAGTTAATTGCGGGAGACCCAACAATTAGAGCATGAGTTAAGGGAGACCCGGGAGGTGCATCATTTAGTGCTAAAATCGGATTGATGACATCGGTAATGTCAATCCCACCGAGGAAGTCAAAGCTGTAATTTGTATCCGCATTTAAGTCAGTGCTACCCGTCCAATCGCCGACCAGGTTATATTCTGCCTGGGTAACCCTACCTGAAATATCCTGGGGGACAGCACCCGACGGGCTATAATATTCGTTTCCGGCAATAAGGGTATGGCTGAGATTGAGGCTAGATCTGACCGCTGCCATGATGCCGCCACCATTGCCTGTGCCATCCCCATCACTATCAGCAACATTCAAGGCGATCGTGCTGTGATTAACGGTTAGATTTAGGGTATTGTAGATCCCTCCCCCATTACTCTCGGCCTGGTTGCTGGAAATCGTACTATTGGAAATGACCGCAGTGCTATCATTTCGGATTCCTCCTCCTTCATCCTGGGCGAAGTTGTTGGAAATGCTACTCTCAATAACCGTCAGAGTCCCATCATTTTTAATGCCTCCACCGTCGTCCTCAGCCTGGTTGCCAGTGAGGGTAACCTGCTTCAGGGTCAAAGTCCCCTCATTATAAATCCCGCCCCCATCCTCTCCATTGTCTTGGGCTGTAACATTGGCCAACCCATTTCTAATCGTGAGATTATTGAGAGTGAGGTTAGCATTGGCCCCAACATGGAAAATCCGAAAACCGGGTGCGTTCTGATCTCGAATGATTTCAGATCCGTTGCCATTAATCGTTAGACTCCCTGTATCAATTGAAGGTAACCCGTTGGCACCGAGGATATCATTATTAATTTCGGTAAGGGTATAGGTACCCGCTTCTAAATTGATAATATTGTCTTGCTCATCCAGATTTGCTGCTGTAATTGCAGCAATCAGTTCGGTGACATTACTCACGTTCACTGGAGTGGGTTCTGGGAGTAAGGCGTTATAGGTAGCGATCGCCTCGGACTGGAAGGGCAAGGGGGCCTCAATGTTTCCCGTACTCACTTCTAGGGTCCAGTTGCCGTTCAATTCAGCACTGCCGGTTAAATCATCGGAGGCGGCAATATCTGCACCCGTTAACTCCGCGAGTTTTTGCAGGAAGGCAATCCCTGTATCCGAGGTCCCGACATTGCATCCATAGAGTAAGATATCGGCCCCCTCACTGAGGGCCGCCCGCAGGATCTGCCATTGGGGAAGATAGGCATCCAGAGTCTCGGCATCCAGTTGCGTTGTCCCGAGTTGGACCTTGCCGGAACTGCCATGAGAGACCAGATGAATGCTGTCGATGCCGGTTCGACCCGCGATCGCCTCAATGATTTGGTCAATGCCATCGCGATCGCCATCCAGCGCGATCGCCTCTGTATTCGGTCCCAAGGCATCCAATAGGGTTGGTTGCTCAGAAACCCCTGCATCGATAAAAACCAGGGTGCGGGACTCGCTTACAGGAGGGGTTGCCTGGATCCGAGGTTCTTCACTAGGACCTAGGCCATGATACCCTTTGGAAATCCTGGACAAGAGGTTGATTGGTTGTGATTGTGGGTAGTTCATTGGAAATACATCCCCGGTAGATATAGTATTGACAATTAGATAGAACACCCAACCTCCGTATTATCACTAGAGGCTGGGTTCTTGGTAAATCAAGGCTTGACGATTTTGCTGGCAGAAAGAAAAAAGTAGATCACCCTGGATATGATCTAGTATAGTCCGTAGATACACGGGGATGGGTTGCACCCCTCAATTAAATGTCTGATTGGTCCTTTCCCACCAATATTTTGGGGTGCAAAGGGTTTTTCATCGCCCGGATCTAGGGCGAGGCGAAAGGGTTTACCAGGTCCTGGGCGGAGGATGACGGATCCAACATAAAATAAAAGCAACGCCCTCGGAACTTTGAAGCGTGGCCCTAGGGCGGGAAGGATTGGGGGCTAAACGGGGATTGATCCGTGCCACAATCCGAGCGATCGCCAGATCACCAGCAATCCCATTTATCAAAATTAGGAGACTCTCTCACTCACCGATGAAACCCTATCAACACATCCCCATTCTCGACTGTGGCGAACCCTTGGTGGCAATTCCTGGGGATCAGTTTACGCTGTTGTTGCCTCATCCTTATGAACGCTTGGGCGCACCCTACCCAGGGCGATCGCCCTTTTATCTGCGCCAAGGGGTACTGACGGGTTTAATCCAAGCACAAACCTACCTCCAGCAGCAATATCCCCAATGGCAGATTTTAATTTTTGATGCCTATCGGCCTATTGCCGTACAGCAGTTTATGGTAGACTATGCCTTCATGGAACAGGTGCGATCGCAGGGATTAGACCCGGAGAAATTAAGCCCCTATGAGCGCCAAGAAATTTTAGGGCAAGTATATCAATTTTGGGCGGTTCCCAGTCTGGATCCCGCCACCCCTCCACCTCATGCCACAGGTGCTGCCGTGGATGTCACCTTAGTAGATGAGGGGGGGATCGCCGTGGAAATGGGTTCCCCGATTGATGAAATCTCACCGCGATCGCATCCTGACTATTTTGCCCAAAGCAGCAGTCCAACTCACCAAGACTATCACAACCATCGCCAAATTTTGGCCCAAGCGATGCAACAAGCTGGATTTGCTCAACATCCCAATGAATGGTGGCATTTCTGTAAAGGGGACCAAATGTGGGCCTGGTTAACTCACCAGGGGACTGCTATTTATGGCAGAGTGGAGTAAACTCAACCCCTCTATCGATAGCAGGGGCAATTCGTGAATTGCCCCTGCTATCAATTCCAGAAACGACTGAAGTCGTTACTA
>CAYUEH010000156.1:0-9826 GCA_964442465.1 uncultured Laspinema sp.
GAAATTATTGGTGCAGATTTTCATTGTGTTTCTGGCGATACGATGCTGGTGACACGGGATGGAATGTACTCGATTCGATCGCTCGTCGGTCAGTCGGTGGAAATTTGGAATGGTCAGCGGTGGAGTCGCGTTACTCCGATGTTGACGGGGCGCGATCGCCAACTTTATCGGGTCTCTTTTGCTGATGGAACCTGGTTAGATGTAACGGAAAAACACCGTTTCTTTGTTAAGGACCGCTTTGGTAAAACCTATCTGGAAATGACCACGGCACAACTGCAAGAGCATCTTTCCACCCACAAATATGCCCTGCACACTGAGCCATTCCAGATTGATTATCAAGATGGCAAATTTGTAGACCCCTTGTGGGCTTACACCCTCGGACAATTGGTGGGGGATGGCTCTTTATGCCAATCTAATGGCAAGCCTCAACTCCAACTGCGCTTATATGGAGCCAAAACCTATCCGGAATTGGCCCTTGCCGGTCGGACTTCAGGAAAATTGCGTTACTACGCAGAAAATCCCGAAACACCTTGCTTGCTTTATACGGGTTTCCAAGGTCAATTCGACCCAGAAGAAGTCCGCGATTTAAAAGCCAATGCCACAGCCTTGGAACCCTTGGCAAGCTGGAATCGGGAAGGGATTTTACACTTCATTGCGGGCTTAATTGATGCCGATGGTTCCGCTACCTCCAGCGGTGGCGTGCGATTGTATTTGTCCGATTATAATCGCGCCTATCGGGTCTATCTGTTATTGCTCAAATGCGGAATTCGCTCCTCGATTAACTTGCAATCCCGAGCCGGTGAAAGCACCAATCTCGGCATTCGTAACAAGGATTTGTGGTATCTGCAAATCACCGATTGTGCGGCAATTCCTTGTCAGCGGGTTAATACTTCTGATGGTCATCACCCCACCACTAAAGGCAAATGGCAAGTGATTCGGGAGATTGTAACCATTCAGGGTCACCAGGATACCTTCTGCTTTAACGAACCCGAATTCCATAAAGGCGTTTTCGGCGGAACCCTTACCGGGCAGTGCAATTTAGCTGAGATTCATCTGAATCAAATTGACCCCGAAAACGATCGCGAACAAGCCGATGCTTTTGCTGCCGGTGCTTTATCCGTGGCAACCTTGCTGAATCATAAATTCGTTGAACCCCGCTATCAATACAGCCGGGAAATTGACCCCATTGTTGGGGTTTCCTTTACCGGATTATTTGATTTCTTTGTTCATGCCTTTGGTGTGGATTGGTTGCGCTGGTGGGTTGAAGGACGTCCGGCAACCCCGGAAGGCATCGAATTTAAGCGTCAAGAAGAAGCCTATTTGACTCGCTGGCGTGACATTGTTCATGAGAAAGTCTGGGATTATTGCGATCGCCACGGATTGCGCCGTCCCAATCGTTGCACCACGGTCCAACCTTCCGGAACCAAATCTTTACTCACCGGCGCATCTCCCGGTTGGCATCCGCCCAAAGCCCAGCGGTTTATTCGCCGCATTACTTTTGGTAAAAATGACCCCGTTGCCTTGGCTTGTCTCGACTACGGTTACAGTGTCATTCCCTCCCAATCCGATAAGGATGAAAAGGGCAATCTCCTAAATGATCCCTTTGACCCGCGCTGTTCTGAATGGTTGGTGGAAATTCCCATTGCCGTCAGTTGGGCCGATTTACCCGGTGCCGATGAAATTGATATTAGTCAATTTAGCGCCTTGGCTCAAATGGACTTCTACATGAATGTTCAAAGCCACTATGTCACCCATAACACCTCGGCAACGGTGGAAGTTCGGGAGTCAGAAATTGAAACCCTAGGTAGTCGCATTTATGAGGCCATCCAAAACGATGAAGGCTACATTTCTGCCGCCTTACTCGCTCGATTTGACGATCGCCAATCCTTCCCTCGTCTCCCCTTTGAACCCATTGATAAAGCGGAGTACGATCGCCTCAGTGCAGAGGTCTTAGTTCGTCGCAAAACCGATGATTTCAAAAACGCCCTCCAGCGTTATGACCTCGGTGAATTAGCGGAAGCAGGACCCGCCGGTTGCGATTCCGATAAGTGCCTCTTACCGGAAAAAAATCCCTCCTAGGGTCTCGGAGTCGGTAACGCTTAGAAACCGGGTTTCTGGCCAAAACTGATGGCAACTGACCTAAACCCTCAGTGAGAAACCCGGTTTCTGGTCCCCTGGTTGAATTCTGGGGTTCGGGATGCCGACGGTTACTCCGGTGTCAAACGCGCTAGGATACCAGCAGAAGTAGGCAATTTCCCCCGGGATCGCGAAATCCGGGGGGTATCCTACCTCTGAGAAGCATTGGCCGCCAAAGGAGACATTCCATGTTTTTAGATGAACTGAGTCCAATTTTTAAAGAAATGACCGAACATCCCGTTGCCTTTTTGGGTGGATTTTTCTCCGGGGTGTTCCAACTCAATCTCTCCGATGACCCGGTGAAAAGTTGGCTGGAACAACAAGGCGCTTCCCCCACGGGTTCTTCCACGGGGAATAATAATGGCAGTGGCAGTTACAACAACCGTCCTCAATCTATTTCGATTGACTAGCCGATTTTGTTGATGGGGGACTGCTCAAATCTGAGACAGTCCCTTTTTTTAATTAAAACTGTTTCGCTTGATTTAGGTTATTTGAATGATTTTATAAAGATTAGAATTAGCCTTAAATATTAGAGTTTCGCTCCTAATTCTGCTTTAAAAGAAATTCTAGGTGGTTGTGGTTAGAGTGGGTAGCGATGCAGAAATGACAGTTTTGAGGCTTGTCCCTGGGATGGGTAATGACCCAATCTGGAATTTTCATCAAGTTTGTATCTGGGTTAACTGACTTTCAGGCAATTGTATGCTTAAGTCAGACCTTTCTAGGCAAAACGGTATAAATGCTTAAGAAAATGTTGCGTTTTCTATAGTTCCCCTAGGGTTAACCCGCCTTGCTGAAAATGCTTCTTTAAGATGGAAAGGAAAGGGCGACTGGGCAAAAATCACCGGCTAACCGATCCAGTCGCTTCGGGAAAACAACTCCAAAGGAAGACAACAACGATGAAGGATGAAACAACACCAAATCCGATTGAGCAGACTCAATCGCTCGATCGCGACTGTACCACCCTATCCAGGCACGTTTTGCAGCAACTGCAGAGCTTTTCTGCTGACGCTCAGGACCTTAGCGCCTTGATGAACCGGATTGCTTTAGCGGCAAAACTGGTTTCGCGCCGGTTGAGTCGCGCTGGGTTAGTGGAAGGGGTCCTGGGGTTTAGTGGCGACATTAATGTTCAGGGAGAAAGCGTCAAACGCATGGATGTCTATGCCAATGAGGTGTTTATCTCGGTTTTCAAGCAAAGCGGCTTGGTTTGTCGCTTGGCATCGGAGGAAATGGAGAAACCCTACTACATCCCGGAAAACTGCCCCATTGGTCGTTATACCCTGCTTTATGACCCCATTGATGGCTCTTCTAATATCGACAGCAACCTGACGGTTGGCTCTATTTTCTCGATTCGCCAACAAGAAGGCAGCGATGAAAATGAGGAAGCCCTAGATTTGCTGCAAAATGGACGCAAGCAACTCGCTGCCGGGTATATCCTCTATGGACCCAGTACCATGCTGGTTTATTCCATTGGCAGGGGGGTTCATTCCTTCACCCTGGACCCCAGTTTGGGCGAGTTTATCTTATCCAATCAGAATATCAAGATTCCAGAGCATGGTGCGGTTTACAGTGTCAACGAAGGCAACTTCTGGCAGTGGGATGAACCGATCCGCGACTATATCCGTTATGTTCATCGCCATGAAGGCTATACCGCTCGTTATAGTGGGGCTTTAGTGGGTGACTTTCACCGGATCCTCCATGAAGGGGGGGTGTTCATGTATCCTGGAACCATTAAAAAACCCGAGGGTAAATTGCGTCTGCTGTACGAAACGGCACCCCTGGCGTTTTTAATTGAGCAAGCGGGGGGATTGGCAAGTACGGGAACGGAGGAAATCTTAGATGTGGTGCCGGATCAACTTCATACTCGGACTCCGGTGATTATTGGCAGTAAAGACGATGTGACCCTGGTAAAATCTTTCATTAACGATCGCAAGCATGAGAACAAACCTGCGATCGCCACTCATTCATGATGATTTGATGACAGAGTAGGGCAATCTCCCCTGCCATTTTAGGCCGATTCAAAGATAAGCTAAAACTTAGGCGTCCAATGAATGACTTTCATACCACAGACAGTCATCATCCGCTTTGAAAACATTCACAATGATACCCTGTAGTTACCTAGAAACTGAAGGAAATAAAACTTATGGCAATCAATCCCTTACTCCAAAAAATCGAAGAAGAATATGGTCAAAGTATCTGGATGGATAATTTGAACCGAGATCTGATCAAGTCCGGTGAACTGAAAACCCTGATTGAAACCCGAGGACTGCGGGGACTGACTTCTAATCCCTCCATTTTTGAAAAAGCCATTGTTGGAAATGCCATTTACGATGCGGATATCGAAGCGGGGATCAAGGCGAATAAATCCGTCGATGAAATTTATGAATCATTAGTGTTTGAAGATATTCGCAATGCCTGCGATCATTTTCGGGCGATTTATGATGAAACTGAGGGGTTAGATGGCTATGTCAGTATTGAAGTGCCACCGAACATCGCCACGGATGGCGACAAAACCCTGGCGGAAGCCAAGCGCTACTACAAGGCCATTGACCGGGAAAATGTGATGGTGAAGATTCCCGGCACTCCCCAGGGTTTAGAGGCGGTTGAAAAAGTCATTGCTGAAGGGATTAACGTTAATATTACGTTGCTCTTTTCTGTAGACAGTTATGTTGAAACCGCTTGGGCTTATATTCGCGGATTGGAAGCGCGGGTGAAGGCGGGTGAAGATGTGAGTAAAATTGCTTCCGTTGCCAGTTTCTTTATCAGCCGAATTGATGTGAAAGTTGATGAGGCGATCGACGAGAAACTCAAGCACGTCACCGAACTGCCGCAAAAGGCCAAACTGGAAGAAATCAAAGGCAAGGTGGCGATCGCCAATGCCAAGATTGCCTATCAAAAATACAAAGAAATCATCCAGAGCGATCGCTGGCAAGCCCTCGCCGCTAAAGGAGCCAACCCCCAACGCTTACTCTGGGCCTCCACCAGCAGCAAAAATCCCAACTACAGCGATGTCATCTATGTTGACGAACTGATTGGACCCGAGACAGTCAACACCTTACCCCCAGCCACCATCGAAGCCTGTGCCGATCATTGCGATGTCGCCAGCCGCATCGAAACCGATGTCGATGAAGCCTACCACCTGATCGAGAACTTGCCCGAATTTGGCATCGACTTGGATCAAGTCATGGCCGAACTTTTAGAAGAAGGCATTGAGAAATTTATTCAACCCTTCGAGTCCCTGATGAGTTCCCTGGAAACCAAAGTCAAAAAACTGGCTCCCGCCTAGTCGGGATAGGAAAATGGGTACCGCATCACTCCGTTACCCATTTTTCTGCCGCGACAATCACTTTCCAGAAATCACTCCGGTCCCCCCCCTTACCAAGGGGGGGCTAGGGGGGGTCCCCCAATCCCCGGGGATAAAGAGGACCCCACCCTAACCCTCCCCTTGCCAAGGTCCGGGGACAAGAGGCAGCCCTAGAGCACAACCGATTGATCTGTCAAGTTTAATCTCGGTTCTTAATGTCTGTGTCCTAACCTCTAACTTCTTTTCAAACCAGATGGTAACGCTATTAGAAAACCCCCTGCGCGTGGGACTCCAACAAGATCGGATTCCCGAACCGCAGATTTTGATTATCTTCGGGGCCTCCGGTGACCTCACCCAGAGAAAACTCGTTCCGGCCATCTATCAGATGAAACTGGAGCGCAAATTGCCTCCGGAACTGACAATTGTCGGAGTCTCCCGCAGTAAATGGAGTCATGAGTTTTTCCGAGATCATTGCCGCCAAGGCGTCGAAGAATTTGGCAATGGGATTAGTTCAGAAGCGCTCTGGGAAGACTTTGCGAACGGACTGTTCTATTGTCCAGGCGATATAGACAAATCAGAAAGCTACCAAAAACTCAAAGCCTTTCTGAGCGAACTGGATGAAAAACGCGGCACTCGGGGGAACCGCGTGTTTTACCTTTCGGTGGCACCGCGCTTTTTTGCGGAAGCGATCGAGCAACTCGGTGAGGCGGGAATGCTAGGCGATCGCGACAAACAGCGCCTCGTCATTGAAAAACCCTTTGGACACGATTTGGGTACGGCGCAAATCCTCAACCAAGTGGTCCAAAAAGTCTGCTCAGAAAAGCAGGTTTACCGGATTGACCATTACTTAGGCAAGGAAACTGTCCAGAATTTGCTGGTGTTTCGCTTTGCCAATGCCATTTTTGAACCCCTGTGGAATCGTCAGTTTGTTGAATGTGTTCAAATCACCGTCGCCGAAACCGTGGGTTTAGAAGGCCGCGCTGGGTATTATGAATCATCAGGCGCACTCCGAGACATGGTGCAAAACCACCTGATGCAACTGTTTACCCTGACGGCAATGGAACCGCCAAACTCTCTCGATGCCGACAGCATCCGCAATGAGAAGGTCAAAGTCCTACAAGCGACTCACCTGGCGGATATTGAAAATCTGGACCTCTCTGCCACTCGGGGTCAGTACACTTCGGGATGGATGAAAGGGAAGCAGGTTCCAGGCTATCGCGAAGAGGAAGGGGTTGACGAAAACTCAACGACTCCGACTTATGCCGCGCTGAAGCTCTATATCGATAATTGGCGCTGGAAGGGGGTGCCATTTTACATGAGAACCGCCAAACGGATGCCGAAAAAGGTGACGGAAATTGCGATTCAGTTCCGGGAAGTCCCCTTTTTGATGTTCCAATCTGCGGCAAAACAAGCCAATCCCAATGTGTTGGCGATGCGGATTCAGCCGAATGAGGGGATTTCCATGCGCTTTGAGGTGAAAACCCCGGGGAACTCGTTGAGAACGCGATCGGTGGATATGGATTTCCGCTACGATACCACCTTCGGTCAGGCGAACACCGATGCCTACAGTCGGCTGTTGATAGACTGTATGTTAGGGGACCAAACCCTGTTTACCCGGGGGGATGAGGTGGAGGAGTCTTGGCGAGTCCTAACTCCCTTGCTGCAAGTTTGGGATGCTCCTTCCGATCCCAAGGCGATCGCCCTTTATGAAGCTGGGACATGGGGACCTGTGGAAGCAGAAATGCTGCTCAATCGGAACGATCATCGCTGGCGCAGGTTGTAACCTTTGAAGGATGGAAGGATGACGGGGAATCAGCAAGAGGGAACCCGGAACAGGTTAGAAAACAGAGGACTCAAAACCCTCATCCTTCATCCTTGAAGAATCCACAATTACTATTCAACACTCAACAATTACATTAATATGGCTACTCCAATTGTTGCGCTCCAACAACCGAAAGATATTTCCCTGGATGAGATTGAGTCAGAGTTGGGTCGAATCTGGCTCTCGGAAAATGGCGGCAGGGCTTCTAGTATTGCGACCCGTGCGGCAACCTTTAGTATGGTGGTTTATGAGCCTGAAGAGTTCCAGCAGTTGCTGGGGGCTTTGGGCTTTTACGAAGGACCCATTGATGGGATTTACGGCACACTGACCAAGGAAGCGGTTCAGGAAGCTCAAACCACTTACGGAATCAGAGTAACCGGGCGAATTGACCCAGAAACCCTGGTCCGACTGCGGGAAGAGTATGATAAGATGCCGCCCGATCGCCAAAAAGTCACCAATCCCAATGCCCGAGGGTTCAGCATCAGCGAGGCGATCGCCGCTCAAAATCCCTGCCGCATTATCACCCTCTGTCCCGTCCTCGGTGAAGATGAGGGGGTCACCGCTCAGGTTTCCGCCTATTGTCCTATCCAAAAAGGCAACTCCAGCCGATTAATTTGCTGTGAGTACATCACCTTACGGGGTACGAAGCAAGCACTGCAACGAGTCGGGGATTTGGTGGTGTCTCTGATGATTCCCTCCTTGCCGAAGTTTGTCTGGTGGAAGGCAACCCCTAATCCCGAACAGGAGTTGTTCCAAAAACTCTCGGAATCCTGCAATTGCATGATTATGGACTCGTCTTACTTTAGTGACCCCGAGTCCGAGTTTCTGAAGATGCAAAAGCTGATTGATGAAGAAACCTATATGGCGGACTTGAACTGGCACCGCCTCACTTCCTGGCAAGAGTTGACAGCAGCAGCTTTTGACCCCCCAGAACGTCGCGCTTCCCTGGTGGAACTGGACCGGGTGACGATTGACTATGAAAAGGGCAATGCCTCTCAAGCGCTGATGTTCCTGGGTTGGCTCGCTTCTCGCCTGGGTTGGAAACCCCTGTCTTATCAGGAAGAAGGCGGCGATTATGATATTCGCCGGATTTCCTTCAAAGGTCCAGGCGATCGCACGGTAGAAGCCGAGTTAGCCGCCATTCCCACCGCAGATTGGGGTGAAATTAATGGAGATATGGTGGGATTGCGTCTCACTTCTACGAATTGTGAGGCGAATTGCTGCACGATTCTCTGTTCTGAAACCACCGGCTGTATGCGGATGGAGTCCGGGGGGAGTGCCCAAAACTGCCGCACGGAACAGGTGACGCCGTTAACTGACCAAAAGGCTGAGTACCTCCTGGGTCAACAGTTACAGCGCTGGGGTCGCGATATGCTTTATGAAGAAAGTCTGTCGGTAACCACCGAGATTCTGAAGTTACGTCAGTAATCTCATTTCGTGGACTTACGCTATCTTTAAAGTTAAACCTTAAATGTAGAGGCGATTCGCGAATCGCCTCTACATTTAGGGTGAATTATCCAAAACTGCGTAAGTCCTGTTTGTAACGAATCCGGGTCGCTTACAACTGATCGGGGTCAACTCCCATTTCTCGTAATTTTGCAGCAAGGCGATCGGCCTTAGATTGAGCCAATTCAGCTTGCTGTTGAGCCAATTCAGCCTCTTGTTTTGCCGATTCAGCTTGCTGTTGAGCTGCTTCGTTGGGTAAGAAAGCTAGAGTTCCATCGGGATGATAAAAGCGTAACCAAGTGATAGAAACTTGCGTTAGCGTTCCCTCCCAATTTCCCAGCCATGCCCCTAGAGTTTCGCACCATAACCATCCCCGTTCATCGGGTTCAATGGGTTGATACTTTTGATTGGCATCCAAATGCCAACCTTGCAAAGAATTGGGATTAAAAGGGTCATAAACGAAATAATCCCGAGTTCGGAATACCCGTTCATAGAGGTCTTTTTTCGGTCCCAGGTCAATTTTTCGGGTACTGGGGGAGGTCAGTTCTACAATCACATCGGGATAACGCCCCTCTTCCTCCCAAACGACCCATCCCAGGCGATCGCCTGGTTCTACATCCAAAACCGCAAAGAAATCCGGTCCTCTGAAATCTCGATTTTTGGCTTGTTTACTGCTGTAATAAATAAACATATTCCCGCCCATAAAATAATCAGTGCGGTCGGGCAATAGGGCAGGCACTGCGTCAATCAGGGCATTCATGGCAATGCGGTGTCGATTACTTTCCAAGGGTTCTCCGTCATCAAAAATCAGGTCCGTAGGAGGCTTATGAAGTTCCCACTCGGCTGCCTCTGGGACGGGGTTCATGGTTTCTGTGATCGCCTCGGCAGACATGGCACTTTACTCCATTGAATTGCTAATTGTATTGTAACTTAATTCGATAAAAATTCACCCGCCCCTTCCTCAAGTTAGGTTGTCCTGGGATGAGAGATAAATCGCCGAAGCTTTAAAGGCAAAGTTAGGGTATAGTAAATTTTATCCAAGGAACAATGACAAATGACCAAGGAACAATGACAAATGACTACAATAATTGCCGGAGAAAGAAGCGGCGTCGGTAAAACTA
>CAYUEH010000157.1:0-3560 GCA_964442465.1 uncultured Laspinema sp.
TAATCCCCCGAAACGCCTACTGCCACTCACCTTGTAAGGTAAAGGCCGCCCAGTAGAAAGGGGCCTGCCACTGTTGTTGTTCCCAGAGTTCGATTTGGGCCGATCGCAGGGCAGCCGCAGGAGTCAACCCTTGTTGGAGCATTTTCTGGTAAAAATTCACCATCAGCCTTGCAGTGGCTTCATCATCCACACTCCAGAGGCTGACGAGGACCCGAGGTGCACCAGCATACATAAACCCCCGGGTTAACCCCACCAAGCCCTCCCCTCGGATTTCCTGACCTAACCCGGTTTCACAGGCACTCAACACGATTAATTCTGCCGGTAAGTCCAGGTTAAAAATTTCATGGAGGCGCAAAAACCCATTTAACGGTTCCCCCTGTTTATTTAACAGGGAAAACACTAACCCCGATAACTCCGGATTCACACTATTCAGCAATCCGTGGGTGGCAAAATGGACAATCCGATATTGACTCAGTTCGGGATTAGTGGCCGCTTCGCGACTGGCGTCAAACCCGAAAGCCTTTCTGCGTTCGGATTCGGGAACCAGGGCCAGAATTTCCTCCGCTTCGAGTTTGGTATAGGGGAGACGGCTAAATTCGACTTCTGAGGCACGAGTTCCGGTTTCCGATTTAATCCCAAGGGTGAGGGACTCATCGGAGGCGTTGGCTGGCAGGCGATCGTCGTAGGGGGTAAACACCGGATCGGCGAGGACCGCTAGGGTTTTGGTGGCGGGGGTACGTCCGGCTATTTCCTGACGTAAGACGGCCATTGTGGAGGCTGAGGGCAAACTGACGATTTCATGTTTGACGATTAAGGGTAGATAACTCTCGCTGCCCTCTGGAGGATTGGGGACGGCGAGGGCGGCGAAGGGGATATATTGCAAAGCGCCATCACTGACAATCAGCAGGCGCTTGTCATCGCCGAGGAAGTCGGCGGCGGGTCCGAGGACTTTCTCGCTGAGGGCGGCAGAGGTTTGGGTAAAAATCGATCGCCGGATTCGCAGACTGGGAATGGTGAGGGCGTTTCTAAAGGCTTTGGCAGCTTGTTCGATTTCTTCTCGCGGAGGCAGGGTGTAGCTGGTGAGGCTGGTTTTGGTGACCACCCACAGGTAACTCCGTTCTTCTCCGAGGGAATATTCCAGGAGGATGGTGTCATCATCGAGGACTTGTTGCTGGATTTGGGTGAGGGTGAGGGGTTGGGGTTGGGTGAGGGCGGCGTAGCGGGGACTGGTGACGCGCAGGAGGGTTTGGACTCGCCGGTATTGGGTGAGGAGGTCGTCAATTTCGGCGCTGAGGGCGTCGGCTTGTTCGGGGGTATGGGGTCCGGAGAGGAGTTGGATGCGCCGTTCTTCTAGGGCGCTGAGTTGTTGTTGGATGCTACGTTCGCGATCGAGGAGTTGGGGGTCGGCCCCTTGGCGGATGTCGGCGTTGGCTTCGTTGAGGATTTCCAACAGACTGCGGGCACGGCCCTGTTCGCTGGCTTGGAGGGCTTTGGCGTCAAAGCCTGCGGTGGGCTGCTGTTGGTGCAGTTCCATGAGCAGGTCGATGTAGAATTCGTAGTAGTCCTGGACTTTGGCGAAGAAGGATGCGCGGGACTCTTGGCTGGCGACGTTGGTGCGCAGGTCCTCGGCGATCGCAATGGCGGTTTCGATTTCGGTGAGGGCGTTGTCAAGTTGTCCTTGATGCCGCAGGGCGATCGCCATGCGGTAGCGGGTGAGGGCTTCTTTGGGCCGATCGCCGACGGATTGGCGCAGGGGGAGGGCTTGATTGTAGTATTCCAGGGCTTTGGAGTTGTCGCCGAGGGAGGCATAGACGAAGCCGATGTTATTGAGGGTACTGGCTTCTCCCCGGCGATCGCCTGCGCTTTCCCACAAGGGTAATCCCTGGCGATAGATTTCTAAGGCTTGGGGGTAGTCGCCGTCTTTGGCATAGACGAAGCCGATGTTGTTGAGGGTGGTGGCTTCTCCCCGGCGATCGCGGGCTGCTTGCCACAGGGGAAGGGCTTCGTTATAGCGATCGAGGGCGGTTTGTTTGTCTCCTAATGCTTCGTAAACGTTGCCGATGTTGTTGAGGGTGAGGGCAACTCCAAAGGGGTCATCCAGTTCTCGATAGAGGGGGAGGGCTTGATTGTAGTAGTCGAGGGCTTCTCGATATTGCCCTAAGTCGTCGGAAATTTTGCCCAGATTGTTGAGGGTGACGGCCACTCCAGAGAGATCGCCGGATTCTTTCCACAGGGGGAGGGCTTCGTTATATGCATCAAGGGCTTGTTGATATTCTCCCAGGGCACCATAAACGGTTCCTTGTTCGGTGAGGGCAAAGGCTTCACCCGTGGGGATTTCGAGTTCTCGATAGAGGTCTCGCGCCTGATTATAAGCGTCCAGGGCGTGGGTAAAGTTCCCCAGTTCCCCATAACTGCGGCCTAGGTTGAACAGGACGGTGGCGACGCCGGGAAGGTCTTCTATGGCTTGTTTGAGGGTGAGGGCTTGTTGGAGGTAGTCCAGGGCGCCTTGGGGGTGGCGGGAGGCGGTGGCGACGAAGGCGAGTCCAATTAGGGTTTCGGCTTCTAAGGATTGATTGCCGAGTTGTTGATAGAGGCTGCGGGCTTCTTGGAGTTTGGCGATCGCAGCGGTGAGGGCTTCTGGGGTGCCTTCTTCAAAGAGTTGCCCTCCTTCGTTAAATGCGCGATCGGCTTGTTCTTTTAAGCTCTCTGGGGTGGTTTGAACGGGAGATTCGGGGAGGGTTACCCCAGGGTCAGATTGGGGTGTTGCTGCGGCCACTCCGGGGCAGATCAGGAGGCTTAACCCCAGGGTGAGGTGGAGGACCGCCCGGGGGAGGCGGTCCTGGTATGGGTTGTTCTTGATTTGATCTCCTCGATCGCTCATAAGGGGTTGGGTTTTACCAGGATTGAGGGTGAACTGTTGGGTATGAAGGGGGGCATGATTTTTTCGTTCCCCTAGGCAAAGCCCAGGGAGGGTTCTTCTCCTGTTTATACCCCATTCCAGCATAGGCGGCTCTATGCCTCTGGGGGTATTATAGTCCCTGTTTTCAGGACTGGGAACGACTGCCACGGGTGTTGGGGTTTCTCTCTCGGGGGTGGAATTGCACTGATGATGATTTTTCCTCGGGGGACCGATTCTTGGCCTCAATTCTCTTTTTTCCCGATTTCCCGATATTTTTCAATCTCTCACAACGGACTCGCTAATCCAGTTTAAGTAAGGCGTAGAACCTGCAATAATTGGAATGGCAATTATTTCCGGAACTTCATAAGAATGTAAGGATTTGACCGTTGATTCTAATCGGGCAAATTGACGCAAATCAGTTTTGATTGTGAGTTGCCATTCTTCTTCTTTATTAACTTCACCTTTCCAAGTATAAATGGAGTGGATGGGGGTCAGGCTGACACAGGCGGCTAAACCTGATTTTACTAAGGCTTCGGCGATCGCCTCGGCTTCGGGCCGCGAGGGGGCAGTGACCCAGACGATGCCATATTCCGGTTCATCACTACGGTTGTTCATGGGGCTTTTTTCCTGGGGTTTGCTGGATTGGCATGGCTTTCAGGCT
>CAYUEH010000157.1:3660-9826 GCA_964442465.1 uncultured Laspinema sp.
GACTCAGCTTGAGGGCATGAGCATCAGGGGCATCTAACCGCATCTACCAGTTACTCCAGGGCCATCATTTATTGTGGAATCCACTCAATACGCTGAAAAGCACCGGGGTAAACACCCCTATTTAATCAGGATATTGTTTCTGGGTTCAATGGGAATTTGGCCGCTATTTTTAGGCGTGGCCTTGCCTGTTTTTGCTCAAGCCCTGACTCCAGCGGGAACGCCCATTGAAAACCGGGCGACGGGGAGTTTTGAGGACCCGCAAAATCCGGGGATACCGATTCAAGTTGAATCCAACACCGTCACAATTACCGTGGCGGAAGTTGCTGGGATTACGGTCCAAGCAACGGGGATTACGGACGCCGATGGGGACGACAGAATCGACGTCGGGGACCTGCTTTATTTTGGATATGAGGTCACCAATGTGGGGAATGACCCCACGCGCTTTCGCATCCCCAATTCTGCCAATATCACCGGACCTGGAACCCTCACGGGTAATGTGGAAATTAGTACCGATGGGGGTCAAACTTGGATTCAGGTGACGGGAACGGAACTGATCTCCCCTGACGTCCCGGCAGGGGGTAGTATCCTGGTGCGGGTGCCGGTAACGGTCGGTCCTGATGCCGGAGTAGGCAGTGAAATTGCCGTCCAACTGGGGAATACCCCAGATAATGAGCAGAATGTCTCCCAAGACCCTGGGGTGGGGGATCTTTATACCGTAGATAACCCCGATGGATCGGTTCCTGGGGAAGTGGATGGACCTCCGGTGAATGGGACCCGGGGGGCGAGTGCCACCCAAAGCGTGACAGTGCAAGCAGTGCCTTTGGCATTGCCGGCCCTGTATAAAACTCATGGGACGCCGGTGGAAGTGAATAATCCGTCCGATCCCTCCGATGATGTGATTACTTATCAACTGGCGTTGGACGTGCGATCGCAACTCCCCCCGGGAGTCACCGGGTTTGTGCCCGGAGATTTAGCGCCGAATGAACGCTTCCCCATTAATGTCGATGGGAATCTGGTCAACCGGATTCTGATTTCTGATGCGATGCCCGTGGGGACGCAATTTGTGTTAGATTCGGCAGTTGCCCCCCAGGGATGGCAAATTGTCTTTACCGCAGATGATCCCAATAGTGCCAATCCGTTGCAAGGGACTTGGCGGACCGATGTTGCCGCAGTGGGGGGAGTTGCCAATGTGCGACGAGTGGGATTTATCTCCGAAGCGACCATTGCCCAGGGCACTCAGGTGAGCGGATTTGAGTTTAAAGTAGTCACCAGCAATATTGCGCCGGGGACAACGGCGATCGCCAATATTGCCCAGGTATTTGGGGGGACTGCGGGGAATCCGGACCGCCTGGTGTATGACGAATCCGGGGACCAAAATCCCAGTAACTTTAATGATGATGGCACATTACCTGTCCTGGATGCCGATGGGAATCCCGTTGTCTCCTCCGGGGTGGCGAATCCAGCAACCGATGGAGTTGACCCGAACAATAATAATACCGGCGTCGGACCGGGAGGGGAAGCGAATACGGTCACCCTCCCCTTTGCGCCCACGACGATTCAAAATGGTCCGATTGGGACACCCGGGGCCGTTGGACCCACGGATCAGGATGACAGTTTCACCAATAATGCGGTAGTCCCGATTCCGCCCAACATCAGACCCGAAGAACCCATCTCGCCGGTTCCTCCGGCAGATTTTGGCAATACCGTGGTCAATCCCACAGGTCAACCCCTGACCCTGGCCCCCGTTAACCCCAGCGATCGCAACTCGTTACCCCCAGGGACAGTTGTCACCATCACCTATGGGGGGAGAACTGTCACCTATATTTACGATCCCGTCACCGGATTTACCACCTCAGATCCACCGATTATCATTCCCGGGGAAGTCTCTCCAGCAGACTATCAAGTTCAGATTCGCTTACCCAGTGGGGAAGTGAATACGGAATATTCCGTTCCCATTGCCGCTTTCATCGATACCGATGGCAACGGGACATTTGATGAAGGGGAAGACGGTGCGACCACAATTAACCGGGTTTATACCGGGTTTATCGAGACGCTCAAAGAATCGCGCCTCCTCAAAGGGACGGGACCCGATGTGCTCCCGGGACAGGAGGTCTTTAGTACCGAGGTGAAAACTCCCTCCCCAGGGAATATCATCGAATATCGCTTGACCTACAGTAACTTTTCCACCGTTGGGGGTCCGGGAAATGTCACCCTAACCGCCAGCAATTTGGTGATTACCGAAGATGGCACAACTTATGACCCGGTGACTAATCCGGCAGGAAATAATTGGGCATTAGATACGGATAACCTGGATGAGGATAACAATCCGACGACGGGAATTGATACCTCTCATGTCATTGGATCTGCAGTGGATTCAACCGGGGGAGAAATTCAATTGTTCCGAGGAAGACCGGCAACAACCCCCGCAGGAGAACAAAGCGGGACAACGGTGGAGACGGATGTTACCCGGTATGTCGTCCGCGTGCTTCAGGAACTGGCCCCGGGAGAATCGGGAACGTTTACATTTCGCCGCCGGGTGAATTGACATTGGTCATTGGTCATTGGTCATTGGTCATTGGTCATTCTTATGACAAACGAAAATTCTCAATTATCCATTCTCAATTATCAATTATCAATTATCTCAGTAATCAGGGGGGGAAGGAAATGCAGGAAAACCCGTTAGCAATTTTAATAATAACTTTGGGACTGATCGGGAATCTGTCATGGACGGGTTTGGCAATGGCATCGATTCCACCCTTGGGGGAGAGGGCCAATCCTACCCATAAGGCACAAGCGGGTCCCCCCTCCCTCCTCACCCAAGGCAACCGGGTGCAGATTCGTCTGCAACTCTATCACCTCAGAACCGTTGAAGATGAACAAGGGAATGTCAACAGCGAATGGGTAGAACTGCCTGGTGCTGCATCGGTGCAACCAGGGGAGGTCCTGCGCTATACCATCGCCGCAGAAAACCAAACCGGGGAGGATATCCCCAATTTTATCCTCACCCAACCCATTCCTGACCCGGTGGTTTATATCCCTGACTCTTCCGTAATTGATACGGATGCCGAGATTACCTATAGCATCGATAACGGCGAAACCTTTGTCCTGAATCCCACGGTGGAAGTCACCTTAGACAATGGAGAAGTGGAAACCCAACCGGCACCCCCCGAGACCTATACCCACCTCCGTTGGACCTTGACCAATCCCCTGGCACCGACGGCAGTTGTCACCGGACAGTTTGAGGTGCGGGTGCAATGAAGCATCAAAACTCTGGGGTGAGCAACTCCCAATCCAAATTTAGGACTCTTCCGAAATTCGGGGCAGTCACTGCCACCCTCCTGGCAGGAACCTTGGGAACTCTGTTTCTAAAAACCGGCAATTTTTCCCCCGCCTCTGCTCAGGATAACCCCCAATGTGTGGTTCCAGGATACTTGCTGCAAAATGAGGCATCCTACAGTTACACCAGCGATGGCATTAATCAGATAGAAGTGACTTCTAACCGGATTAGCGATGCGGTAGTGGGGGGAGGACCCGTCACTATCAATCCCGGTGGAATTCGGGATGGGGGAAATAATCGCGTCTCCGGTGCCTTTGCGGGTGCATTAGCGGATGAGTTAATCAAATTGGGATTTACTCAAGCAGAAGCAACGCGGGCGGTGATTGCCGTCACCGTTACCTTGGCGCAGATGCCCGTGGAGTCGAGTTTCCGAGAAGTGGCGATCGCCACTCGAACAGCGGTATTCCAAGCAGTTCCCAACAAAGCATCTACAATTGCTCGTCTCAGTCGTCCAGAAGCACAAGAAACGGCGATCGCCCTAACTGCCGAACTCTCCAAATCCATCCTCCAAAGCGATGGACTCACCGAGGCAGAAGCAGAAACCGTCTCCCAACAACTGATCTCCACCCTTGTCGCCGCAGGAGATAATGCACCCATCGACGACACCTTCCGCGCCGCATTTCAAGCAATGGTTTCTGAAGTCCCCGATCGCGAAACCCTCCTCCGGGACCTCGCCGAAGACTTTGTGGAAGAAATCCGCAACCTCCGCAACGGGGTTCGCAGTGGCATCGAACAAGGGGATGTACTGTTCTTTGACTTCACCCTGAATAACCCCACCGATAGCGCCCTGCGCTTCCAAATTCCAGACGCCAACGCCGTTCAAGAAGAAACCACCAACGGCATTGTCCGTGGGGTGAGTTATTCCATGATTGGCAGTGGCAGCGATGTCTTCCTCGTTCGCGATTGCTTCCCCGAACCCGAACCGGAAGAACCTGGACCCATTGTGATTACTCCCTCACCGGATATCGACCCCTTACCCCAACCGGGAGAACAACCGCCATCGGGAGAACAACCGCCACCGGGACCTCCCCCGACCATTACTCCGGCACCGGATATCCCACCCCCACCCACGATTACTCCGACTCCCACTCCGACTCCGACTCCCATTCCAGAACAACCCCAACCCCAACCCCAACCCATCACCACCCCCACCGATGTGATTATCCCCCCGGGTGGCGGTGTCCAGATTGTTGTGGAAGTGGAAGTTGGACCGATTGATCCCGATGGCGGTGGGGTAACCGTTAATATTCCTTCCCTAGAAACTCCAGAACAACCCCCCACCCAACAAACCGTCATCATTACCCCCACCCTGCCAGGAGTACCCGACAGGGAAGGACTCGGACGAATTACCGGATGTGCCGGAGAACTCCTACCGGACTACACCGGATTTAGAGTTGGACTCTACCAACCCAACCCTGCCGACCCCACGGGAGGCATTCAAGGGGTTGTCCCCCTGACGCCTACAGACATCCGTCAGGGACTCGCGCCTAACCTGGAAAATGCCAACCCGTTCTTCCTGACGAATGGAGAACAAGGCACTTACAATTTCCTCCTGGATGTCACCCGAGGTCAACTTGACCCCGGACAGCAATATATTTTCTTAGTCTCTCCTCCGGCAGGGAGTGAGTACGCGGAACGTCGCATCCGCATCGATATCGTTGCCAACAATAATGGCATCGTTTCCTATACCGCCACCGCCTTGGATGGTCGTCCCCTGAATGTGGTGACTAACAGTACGGTTGCGAATGGGACCATTGATATTCGCGATCGCGATCAAGTCGGATTGAACCTCGGCACCTTCGACTTAACCACCAGTCTGTGCGAAGCGCAGGAAATCCAAATCGACAAAACCGGCGATCGCATCGCTGCCGAACCCGGCGATACCGTCATCTATCGTCTCGCCATCCGCAACCTCGCCAATACTCCCGTTACCGGCATCATCGCCGCCGACTTCCTCCCCCTCGGATTCCAATTCCGCGAGGATTCCGTCCGCGCCGAAATCTCCGGTCAACAAGTCGCCATCACCTCTAGTCATGAGGGTCGTGCCATCACCTTCGATGCCTCCAATATCACCATTCCTCCCACGGAAGTCCTCAATATTGCCTACGCCGCACGCATCACCCCCGATGCCTTGCGTGGCAATGGTCGGAACTCCGCCTTCGCCAATGGTCGCCGTATCGATACCGGCATCCAAGTTCAAGATGGTCCGGCAATCCACTCCCTGCGCATCGAACCCGGAATTCTCTCCGACTGCGGCACCTTAATCGGTCGCGTCTTTGAGGACCTCAACGGCGATGGCGAACAACAACCCGATGAACCCGGTATCCCCAATGCGGTGATTTTCCTCGATGACGGCAACCGCATCATCACCGATGAACAAGGGTTGTACTCCGTCTCTAATGTCCTCGGTGGATATCGCACCGCCACATTAGACCTCTCTAGCGTTCCTGGATACACCCTTGCACCCAATGAGTTTGTGAGTGAACGGAATAGTCTATCCCGTCTCGTGCGCCTCGAACCCGGGGGTATGGCACGGGTGAACTTTGCTGTAACCCCCGCTGCGGAGGAAGATCCTGCCTCCACCGTCGGTCAAGAAGGAGGTTAATTTAAAATGCAGTTTTGTTATTTGTCATTTGTCATTTGTCCTTTGTCCTTTGTTACGGGAACAGGTGAAACCTTGTCCCCCATTCAGACAACCTTGGGAACTCCCTTCCCTCAAATAGTCGCCAATTCCTCTAACTTGTCCATCGTCTTCGGGGAAAACCACCCTAACATCTTGTTGTCAACAGAGGATTTGCAATCTGCAACCGACTCCGATGGAAAGTTATC
>CAYUEH010000158.1:0-9818 GCA_964442465.1 uncultured Laspinema sp.
CCTTTGAAAGGGGGGGGGAGAGGGGCTTTGAAAAGTACCTCATGAGTCCGGGAACCGCTATAACGAGCAAGATGCAAAGCCTACGCCCGGGCTTCGATGTGCGGCACTCCCAAAGAATCTACCTCATAACTGTGGAACTATATAGCCCGCCGAGGCGGGCTTTGTTACTGTTCCCACACCCTTATGGGTGAGGGAATTTTGTTAACTCCCAGACTGAATTTTTTCCACAATCCATTCAAAGGTTTGCAGCACCTGTTGCAGAGCACTTTCATCTTGTAACGTAGACAAGGGAAAAGTGGGTAATCGAGTTTCACTCGAATCAGCAGGAAGGGACAAGCCAATGGAACTGAAACGAGAGCGCAATTCTTGCCAGTTTTCTGGGGAATCAAACGGGGGTTGAGCCGCATAACTGCTACTGGAAACCACAAAATCTCCGGAAATATCCACTGTAAACAGCGCAATAGATTTCCGACCTTTTTGCTTTAATTTGGCGAGAAACCCACCATAGAGATCTCCCGTTCCCCAGACGACTTCCACGGCTGGTTCGTGACGTCGGACCCATTGTTGAATCTTGCGGGCCATTTGCGCTTCTTCATACCCTTGGCGGGTTTCAAATTCATGAAAGAAAGACGCTTCATCCCAACGCCGTCTCTCCCGAGTTGCACTGGCTTTTTTCTGTTGCGCTTCAGCGGTTTGACCAATGATTCGGGGAACCAATGTTTTCAGTCCATCCTGGCTGACATATTGTTTAATTTCCAGGGCCAAAACTTCCGTCGGGTCTAATTGTTCATTGAGAAATTCGACCACTCGTCTGAGTTCCGGAGAAATTTCATCAGAGACAAAGACTAAGCGAAGTTTGCCCGCTTGGAGATTGGTTTTGACCTTCTCCCAGAAACGGTCCTCATGAGCATCGGTGCCGAGAAATTCTTCAAAGACTTGTTCGGGGTCGCGACCGACATCGCGGCAATTGGATTCAAATTGGGTAATGATGGACTCAATGGGCCAATAGATTAAAACATTGGCGGCATAGTCAAGCATTTGACCGACAATTTCCCGGCGAATTCGGTCATCTTGAGTATGTTTGACGGCAACTAAGGTGGGAATAGCATTTTGGTCGATAAATAAATGTTCAAAGGACCATTGACCATTAACTTCATCCTCTGCGGGAATCGGCATTTCTCGGGAAATTAATAACCATTGGCGAGGGGTCGCCCGGTCAATTTGGTCTCCGGCGATTAGGTTGGGATATTTTTCGAGTAATTCTTGCAGTCGATCTTCGTTGTCGTAGGCTTGTTCTATCATTTCTACAAGCCGGTCTTCATCTTGTATGAGGTAAATGCCTCCACCCATCTCTGTTCTCCGTATTGTGATTTAGTGTTGCGATCTGGATGTAGGCGCGGATCTAGATCCGGCCTGAAAATACCCGTTCGGCAGGACCAGTCATGTAAAGTCGGCCATCGGATTCAGACCATTCAATGTTGAGAGGGCCACCGGGGAGTTCGATGGTCGCTTGGCGATCGCATCGACCCGTTAGGACCCCGGCAACCAAGGTGGCACAGGCCCCGGTCCCACAGGCGAGGGTGGCACCCGCCCCCCGTTCCCAAACGCGCATTTTAAGATGCGATCGCCCCATGACTTGAATAAATTCCGTATTGGTCCGCTTCGGAAAGGCCGGGTGATTCTCAAACTGAGGACCCACCCCCGCCAGATCCACCACATCCACATCCTCTACAAAGGTAATGCAGTGGGGATTTCCCATGCTGACGCAGGTCACATCCCAGGTCTTTCCGGCCACGGATAAGGGGACATTAACCGCCTTTTCCTCGGGAGGACAAAGGGTTGTGGGAATTTCTGAACTCAGCAACCGAGGCAGGCCCATATCTACCGTAACTTGACCGTCGGATTTGAGGGTTAGGGTCATCACCCCTGCTAGGGTCTGAATCCGATATTCTCCGGTTCCCGTTGCTGAACTCCGGGGGGAAACTCCCAAGTCCACGAGAAACCGCGCTAAACAGCGGATGCCATTGCCACACATTTCCGGTTCCGAGGCATCGGAGTTATAGATTCGCATCGTGTAGTCGGTGTCCGGTTCCGTAGGCGGCAGGGCAAAAATTACCCCATCGGCACCGATGCCAAAGTTGCGATCGCATAACTGTTCAGCCTCGGAAGGCGTTATCATCGGTTCTGGGTTCTGACGGTTGTCAATCAGAATGAAATCATTTCCCAAACCTTGATATTTGGTAAACTCTAACGTCATAGCTTGTACTCGCGAAAAGTTCGGGTTCTTGTCCTGGTTTTATTTGATAATACCCGATGTTACAGTTCCCACTTTTGGGACCGGAATCTTGATCCCACGGTAAAAGCGCGATCGCCCTCTTGCTGCCTCACATGAAGCAGGCTATTCCGGGTCAGGACTGACGCAGATTTTGAGAATTCCCTCTAAATGTAGACGCGATTCTCGAATCGCCTCTACATTTAGGGTTGAGTGTTAAAGATTGCGTAAGTCCTGCGGCTGGGAATCCTGACCGGACCTGAGTTGATTCCCGGACAGGTTAACATGATTCATAGAGCCGGTTGAGTGCTTAACATCGAGGCAAAATATCCGGCCTGCCGGGATTTTGTCCGATGTGCTGCGATTTTGATGCCAAATTTTTTCTCGTTGAGACCCAATCATGTCTGACTTCGATACTAACTTACCTAGCATTCGCCAAGTTCAAAATTTCATTAAAGACAAACACGAGATAGAACTCAAACTGGTTACCGGAGATTTGTTAGCCGGTAAAATTTTCTGGCAGGATAAGGACTGCATTTCTATCCTGGATCACTACGACAAACAAACCATCGTCTGGCGTCATTCTATTGTTTATCTGAAACCCAAGTCTTGAACCTAGTCCGGTGTGGCCGGATTTGGCCCATACCGGAGAATCCCCCTCTTACAAGAGTAGGTTTTTACTTCCGGTCCCCGGACCTTGCCAAGGGGAGGGAACTGGAGGTGCAGTTCACCGTAAAAACCCTACCGTTGTAAGAGAATCCCCCCTTAGCCCCGATCGCTGGGTAACCCCTCTTTCAGGGGTTCACTTTGGTGAGCCTTACTCAGGGCCGCAGTGAGCGGCACTGAAGATTGACCCGGATGAGGGGCCAACCACATTTGAATCCGTTTCAGGGACAGAAGACTGCCGCACAGCAGCAGGCGATCGCCCCCTTGCACCTGAGTCCCCCCATGAGGAAAGCGAATAAACTGCCCTTCCCGGCGAATCGCTTGCACCTGCACCTCATACTCCGCCCGCAAATCCAGTTGACCCAGGGTTTTATCGCTGATGGGACTCGGTTCGGGGACCATCAACCATTGACAGGAGCGATTTTCTTTGGGAATCGCCACCTCTCCTCGGGCTAACTGGTCAAACGTACTCAGTTCTTCCCCTTGTCCCACCACCAGGAGTTTATCCCCCGTCACCAAGGCTGTATCCGCCGTGGGATAGTCGATTTCTTCCCCATTGGCGCGGCGAATCGCCATCAAACTCACCCCAGTGAGTCGGCGCAGATCCGTTTGTTCTAACGTCATCCCCGCCAACGGAGACCCCTCCGGTAGGGGATACCATTTGCTGTTCATATCCAATGCCGCCACCTGTAACTCCCGGGAGATTTCCTCGGGCGATCGCGCCGGACGCAATTCTAAATAGTGATGACTGCGAATTTGTTCAATTTCTCGTCGAATCCCCGGCAACGGTAATCCCACCCCCAGTAACAAATGAGTCGCCAGTTCTAAACTCACCTCAAATTCCGATTGCACCACCTCCGAGGCCCCCAATTGATAGAGGAGTTCAATCTCCTTTTCTTGGTTCGCCTGGACCACCACATCTAATTCCGGGGATAACTCCAGCGATCGCTTCAAACACAACCTTGTACTCATCGGGTCCGGCAGGGCCACCGCCACCGCCTTCGCCTGACCCACTCCCGCAGCTTCCAAAACGTGCAACGATGCCGCATTCCCATAAATATAGGGAATTCCTGCCGCCCGCAATTGCCCGATCGCCCGTTCCGAACTATCAATCACCACCAAGGGATAGTTATGCGCTTGCAGCAATTGGACCACTTTTTTACCCACCCGTCCATATCCACAAACCACCACGCGATCGGGCAACGGAATCTCCTCGGAAACAGCCCTCGGTCCACTGGTCTCCTCGAAAAATCGTGCCAACCCCTCCTGATTTTCCGCCCAATCCAGGAATTTCGGCACCAGTCGCAACACAAATGGTGTCACCACCAGAGTCACCGCCGTTGTCCCTAAAATCAACAGATACACCGGACGAGACACCAACCCCGTCGCCAGTCCCTGGGCCGTCAACACAAAGGAAAATTCCCCAATTTGCGCCAGTCCCAACCCCACAATCAACGCCGTTCTCAGAGGATAGCCAAAGCTGGTCACAATCGGGGTAATAATTAAAAATTTGCCCACAAATACCAAACAGACTAACCCCAGAATCAGTTCCAGATTCTGCCAGAGAAACACCGGGTCAATCAGCATTCCCACGGACACAAAAAACAGGGCCGCCAAAATATCTCGCAGGGGTTCGACATAAGTCAGGGTTTGGTCCGCATATTCCACCTCAGAAATCATCAACCCGGCGACAAAGGCCCCCATTTCAATGGAAAAACCCAGGTAGTAGGTGACTAAAGCAATGCCCAAACATAAGGCAATCACCCCGAGTAAAAACAGTTCTTGACTCTCTGTTTTAGCCAGAAACCTCAGCAACTGGGGAACGAGGAATAATCCCACCGCGACTGCTGCCACGGCAAATAGGGCAATTCGCACCACCGCAGAAAGCACCGCCATCCCGATCGCCTCCGGGGGTTCGTTCAAGGCCGGTAACACCGCTAACATGAATCCCAAGGCTAAATCTTGCACTACCAATATCCCCAGCATCACCTGACCATGCAGGGTGGGGAGTTCGTTGCGTTCCATCAAACATTTCAGGACCACTGCTGTGGAGGAAAGGGAGAGAATCGCCCCCAAAAAGACGCCCTGAGACCAAGAGGTACACCACCCCATCACTAGAGAAACAAAGGTCGTCACGGCGATGGTGAGGACAATCTGGAGGGTGCCACCGCCGAGACTAATCCCTTTGACTTTTTTAAGTTCTGCAAAGGAAAACTCAACTCCCAGGGCGAATAAGAGTAGGGCGACGCCAAATTGAGCCAGGGTTTCGACTTGAATCAGTTCTTTGATCCATCCCAAACCGGCAGGACCGACGATAATTCCCCCGAGTAAATAGCCCAGAATTGCTGGTTGGCCCAGGAGGGAGGCGAATAAACCGCCACTAGCAGCAGCGGCCAGCATCGTTACTAAGTCAAGGATGAGTCTAAAGTCTTCTTGCACGGGTGTTTGTCAAAAATGAGAGAAATGTTACGGGTTATAACAATTCAGGATAACGATTTTTTTGAGGAAGCATGAGGGGGATGGGGGAGATGGGGGGATAGGGGAGATGGGGAGGATGGGGAGGATGGGGAGGATGGGGAGGATGGGGAGGATGGGGGAAACGACTGAAGTCGTTACTACAAACGAAGAGAACGACTGAAGGCGGGATGTTGAACTTCTCCCCAATCTCCTCCATCCTCCAAGGACAAATGACAAAGGACAAATGACAAATGGCCAATGACAAATCCTCCCAAAAACCGCGTGATAAAATGTGGAACTTAACGCGATCGCCCGTAAGTCTATGTGAACTACCCATCGCTGAATCTCAGATTACAGCGTGGGCTTCCTACCCAGAGACAAGCGTAGTAGTAGATTTCTTTCGTCCTCTATTACTACGTCTTACTGTCTGGCGATAGGCTTTATCCCTTCCGAGGTCAATATTCGTAGACCTTCATTTCTGATCATTATTGCGGCATTGACATCCCGATCATGTTTCGACCCACAGTTGGTACAAGTCCAATGTCTTATGTCCAGGGGTAGACTACCAACTTGATTTAAGCAGACATTACAAGTTTTTGAACTAGGAAAAAATCTATCAACCTCTTGATAAACCTTGCCCTCTTGTTCAGCCTTGTACTTGAGCATGGTACAAAATTGACCCCAGCCTACCTGACTTATAGCCTTGGATAGACTGCGGTTTTTTACCATGTTCTTGACTGCTAGATCTTCAACCACAATCACTTGGTTTTCGTTAACTATCGACAGCGATAGCTTGTGATGAAAATCTTCTCGACATCGGGATATCTTATTGTGAACTCTAGCTACTTTCTTTCTAGCCTTATTGCGGTTATTTGAGCCTTTTTGCTTACGAGAAAGTTGTTGTTGTTTGCACTTTAAGTTTTGTTTGTGTTTATTTAGCCATCTAGGGTTGTCAAATTTTGAACCATCAGAAGTGATAGCAAAATGAGTTAACCCCAAGTCTATACCGACTGCTTTGCCTTCAGCACTAGATTCAGGCTTTCCTTTACCCTCCTCAAATAACACTGAAGCAAAGTATTGGTCACAACGGTTTTTGGAGACAGTAACAGTCTTTACTTTCCCACTTATAGGACGGTGAATAATTGCTTTGACTTCTCCAATAGATGGGAGCTTCAATGAACCATCCAACACCTTAACATTCTGAGGGTAATGGATAGATTGTTTTCCATGCTTCGACTTAAAGCTAGGATAACCCGCTCTCCTTTCAAAGAAATTCTTGAAGGCTACACCCAGATTGAGACAGACTTGCTGTAGGCATTGGGAGTAGGTTAGCTTCAACCATTCATACTCTTTTTTGAGTGAGGGTATTTGCTTTTTAACTTCATACCCAGACAATCCTTTACCTGTCTCCTTATAGGTTTTATTCATCAAGTCAAGACAGTAGTTCCACAGAAAACGGCAATTGCCAAACGACTGCTCTAGCAACTGCTTCTGTTCTCTATTGGGATATAGTCTTACCTTGACGACCTTTAACATTAGAGTAAATTAATATCCGATCAGCTATCATAACATAAGGAAAGAAAAACGATTCATCCCACGCCAAATCTGAGATTATGGACGTGGGGCTTCTCGTTCAATCAAGCTAGCACGCTTAAAACAGACAAACAGAAGAATCATGACTCACCTGCATAGTTCTAATCCGATCGCCCCTGGGATGCTGGGTTGGCTGTTAAAAGGGGCCAATCCCTGGCTGAAACAACAGGTCAAAACCAAAACAGCCCCGGTGATCGGATTGACGGTTTCGGTACTCTTAGCCTTTGCCAACTCGGTGCAAGCGTTACAAGTCCAGGTGAAACCTGAGAATCCGCAACTGGGGGATACCCTCTCCGTGGTGATTTCCACTGACGCCTCAGATTCAGCGACGCCCACGGTGATGTCTCCCGATGGTCCGGTCCCCGCCTTTCCCATTGGGGGGAATCGGTATCGGGCGATGATCCCCACGACGCCGTTAAGTGAAGCGGGACGATGGGAGATTCGGGTGGCAGGGGATGCGCAAACTCGCAATATTGCCGTGTGGGTGCGCGATCGCCAGTTTCTGACTCAATCCATTTGGCTACCCCCCGGTAAGGATGACCTCGAAGGGACCGATTTGGAATTTGACCGGGTAGATGAGTTTAAAAAACTGGTCACTCCTGAGAAATTCTGGAATGGGGCATTTTTACGCCCCAATAACGGACCGATTACCACAATTTACGGGGTCCGTCGGTATTACAATGGGGTCTTTGCCAATAACTATTACCATCGCGGTGTAGACTATGCTGGACCCTCGGGTTCTCCGGTGGTGGCTCCTGCTGCCGGTCGCATCGCCTTGGTGGGAAGGGAATCGGAAGGGTTTGAAATTCATGGAAACACCGTGGGGATCGATCATGGTCAAGGTGTGACGTCCCTTTATTTGCATCTGAGTCGGATTGATGTCCAGGAAGGCGATATGGTGCAGGCGGGTCAAGTCATTGGTGGAGTGGGGACAACCGGCGCTTCGACCGGCCCTCACCTACACTGGGGATTATACGTTCATGGACAATCCATCGATCCGGTTCCCTGGCGATATGAGGGAGTAGAATAACTCTGATTAGGCATTGAGTACAGTCAATCCGCCCTGACGAGGGATATCCTGGAGTTTTCTGGAGTTAGAGCTAGGTTGGGGCGGATTGTAGGGCAAGATCTGTGCAGGGTTGTCCTGGCGATCGCAAAGTTTTCTAGGAGGCGATCGCCCCTGGAAACTCTTGGATCAACTGAAAAAAGTGCCGTGGAGCAGAACGAGGCAGTATGAGTATAGAAAAAATCGTAGAACAGGCACTACAAGATGGTTATCTAACGCCAGCAATGGAAGCTGAGGTGGGCAGAATTTGTAACACCGCCTCGGAACTGTCTATTGAAGAGTACATGGCTCTGGATCGCCTGATGGGGTCGCTGTTAACTGGAGAAGTGGTGGTTTTACCACGGAAACAGTTTATTAATGTCATGGAAGAGTTGGTGCTTTCTGAGGCGATCGCCCGGGTTGCAGAAATTGAGGCGACGAGCGATCGGACCCTGGATGTGGGCGATATTGCCGCTTATGCACTCAACCGACTTCCTCCCCTTTATGCCACCACGGAGGAAGGCGCAAATTATCAGCGGGTTCGAGCCAAAGACGAATTGCAAGAGCTCATCTCCAAACAAGTCGATGAGGCGATCGCCCGGTATCTGGACCGCCCAGAATTCCCCGGTAGAGTCGCCTTGGGTAAAAGTTCGGGCAAAGAAATGCTTACTCAAGTTAACAGCATCCTACAGTCCTACGCGACTATCTTTGAATCCCAACCCAATACCCCTACTTAAAAGGAATCGAATCCTATCCCACCGCACTCGGTGTTCTCAGTTCGGATTCCGGTTGGCTTTTTTAACGGTTTTGGTTTCCAAAATTTCCCCCGAAATAGAAACGATTTGGGTCATTAAATTCAGGCGCTCTGTTCAGGGGCGTCTTTTTTTTGCCGCTATCCCACTCCACTCCCGGACGGGTCTAAACCTTTGACAAAAGTGCTAAATTTATCCCATTCCCAGGGTATGAAAATTTATAACGGTTCTGAGCAGTCTATCCGCTAACCTGGCTCAAACCGCACCTGTTCCTGTCTCCGGTTCTCAACAGGGTTGGGCGCAATTTGAACACCATCAATCCGGACTCGGTGAGGGGAGTTAATGGGCGATCGCAGTTATTTCCAACAATGGCATCATTGCCAGCAATTCCACCTAGGGCGTCGGTACAGTAGAGGGAAGACAACCAGGTTTCTGAACAAAAATGTGGGTGCAACGCAACAAATTAGGTGAAGGAACCTGGTTTCTTGTCCTAGCCGATCTAATACTGTACCGGCGTCCTAGAAGTTATCGCGACGCTTCACACAGGGGGTTCCCAAAGTCGGGTCGAGTCTTCGAGGATGAGTTCCTGGCGATCGATCATCGAAATCCCCTTAAAATCCTTACGCTCTCCCCAGCCAACCTCTAATCCAGCATCATTTCATTTGACAGTAAATATAAATATAAATAAGGTCGTTTTGCTACCCCTGATTTTCACCGATCGCTGACTTTCTCCAGAAGCGGCGATTTCCTCTTGTAAATCATAACAGAATATTCTCTACCCATCTTTAATTATCAAGGACAACCATGAACTCAATCAGTGGTCAGCTATACCGACCGATCGCCCAATGGACTGGACAATTAATCCTACCCTCCCTGGCACAACGTCACCGGGATGGAGGCGTTTATCTCACCCTAGAAAATACCCCCGAACCCTACCGCCATCTCAAAGGTCAAACCGTCTGGCTCAACTGGCATTCCAACTCCATTCATCAAACCTGGATTAATCGCGCCGTTACAGATATTCACTTTGATG
>CAYUEH010000159.1:0-9792 GCA_964442465.1 uncultured Laspinema sp.
CAACGACTGAAGTCGTTACTACGAACAATCCTCCCCATCTCCCCTATCTCCCCCATCCCCCCCATCCTCCCCATCTCCCCCATCCCCTTATTGCGGTTTATCAAAGCGGCGCATTAAATAGGCTACGCCGAAATCGCCATTGGGGTGTTGTTCGAGAACTTCCGCCAGTTGGAAGACCATTTCCGCCACGTCTGGACCTAATTTGTCGATAGTGGCATCCCGTTCTTTTTCAGATTGCAGGACCGATCGCACTCGGGCTTGCCATTCCCCCGAAAAAATCTGTTCTAGGCTATCATGGAGTTCTAGTTCTTCGAGAATTTCCCATTCCCCGCGATCGCACCAGAACCCGCCGCAACTGGGACAGCGTTCCACATAAAACGGGTTTTTTGCCATCACTTTGGAACGGGAAAGGTAGCGATTACATTCGGGACATAATCCCGCTTTCATATCCGTTTCAGGGGGAACGAAGTCTCTGCCGACTTCGCGAGTCACGTAGGTTGCGGGAACCATCTGCCGACGTTGCTGCGATCGCCAGGGTTCGTAGTCGGTTGAGGAAATCCAACTGCCTTGACATTCCACGCAGTGCTTGACGGGGAGATCCCCGGACAAAAATCCATCAACTAGGGTCTCATTCTTATCTTTTGGGCATTGCATTGCTGTTTCTTTCCCGGTTACACCTTCAAAAATGGGACTTGGAATGAATTCGGGCTAGATACTCCCGGATGGGCGATCGCCAGTCCGGATCTTAACCCAGGCCCCTGGAACTTAATTCGGGGCGGGGATCGATAAAATCGCCTCGCAGTAGCCGATGCAACTCTTAAGGCGATCGCGCACCGAAGTCCAACGCCGCTCCAGAGTCTCTGCTTGTCGAGCCGAACCTAAAAACATCACGTCATTTACCAATAACCGGATCTGCTTATGCAGTTCCGTCTGAAACGACTGCACCAGGGACACCATACCCGGGTCTAGCCCCTCCATCCCTAAGCTCAAGATTTGAGCCTGAAAAATTTGTTGCATTTCAAGTGTACTGGCTCGCACCGTCGCTGGATCTGGATTCGGTGCATTGGCCATTTCCGTCAATTGCTTTAGTGCTTGCATCAAATTTTGATAACACTGGACATGAAAATCCGGCAGCATAAGTTGAAGAAATTTGTCTATATTAATAGAGTAGGCAATCCGTACAATTTAATAAAACTTTAACTTAGATATAAATTGCAAGCCTGAGCGATGCAGAGTCTCTTGCCCGGTATGAATTCCGGCCCAGAGGGCAATAGGGACCCTGCACCCTCAGCTCTTATCTCCTTATTTTCAGGCTTTCTGTATCTTCAGATACAATAAATGCCCTAAAATTGATAAATCTTCTTAAGCCCACCCCATTGTTAATCCTTCAGACTGTCTTATGATCATGAACCCCGTTGCTCCAACCTGCTCCTTTGATGTGGAGATTCCCGACTGGTTGCAAACCTGTTTAATCTCCTATAACGACTCTCCAGACTCAGCCTATCCCGACCTATCCCAGAACGATAACTCCCTAATCTGTCGCGCCTTTGAATTTGCCTATCAACTTCATGAATGTCAGCGGCGCAAATCCGGCGAACCCTATATCATCCATCCGATCGCCGTTGCCGGACTCCTGCGGGAACTCGGTGGCAGCAGTGCCATGATTGCTGCGGGGTTTTTGCATGATGTGGTTGAAGATACCGAAGTCACCCCCGAAGAAATCGAAGAACGCTTCGGGGAAGAAGTCCGCCAACTCGTCGAAGGCGTCACCAAACTCTCCAAATTTAACTTTTCCAGCAAAACCGAACGGCAAGCGGAGAACTTCCGCAGGATGTTTCTGGCAATGGCCAAAGATATCCGAGTCATCGTGGTGAAACTGGCCGATCGCCTGCATAATATGCGCACCCTAGAGTCCCTCGCCGATGTCAAGCGTCAGCGCATCGCCCTGGAAACCCGCGAAATCTTTGCACCCCTAGCCAATCGCCTGGGGATCGGTCGGTTTAAATGGGAACTCGAAGACCTATCCTTTAAATATCTCGAACCCGACTCCTACCGCCAGATGCAGGACCTCGTCGCTGAAAAACGGATCGACCGCGAAACCCGCCTGAATAAAGTCACCGAAACCCTGCGACTGCGCCTAGAAGAACTGGGGATCGGTTGCACCGAAGTTAGCGGGCGTCCCAAGCATCTGTACGGGATCTATCAAAAAATGCAGCGCCAGAACAAAAAATTTGAAGAAATATACGACGTAGCAGCGGTGAGAATTCTCGTCCAAAAAAGCGAAGAATGCTACCGTGCCCTGGCGATCGCTCATGATGCCTTCCGTCCCCTACCCGGTCGATTCAAAGACTATATCGGCCTCCCCAAACCCAACCGCTATCAATCCTTGCATACCGTCGTCCTCGGACCGACAGGCAGGCCGATTGAAGTGCAAATCCGCACCGTCGAAATGCATCACGTTGCCGAGTACGGGATCGCCGCCCACTGGAAATATAAAGAAGCCGGATCCAGTTACAGTAAACTCAATAACGATGATGAGAAATTCACCTGGTTACGTCAGTTATTGGAATGGCAAAGTGACCTCAAAGATGCTCAAGAATATCTTGAAAATGTTAAGGATAATTTATTTGATGAAGATGTCTATGTCTTCACCCCTCAAGGCGATTTAATCTCCCTCAAACAAGGGGCAACCCCGGTCGATTTTGCCTATAGAATTCATACCGAAGTCGGCAACCATTGTGCTGGGGCGCGGGTGAATGAGCGACTGGTTACCTTAGATACTCCCTTAAATAATGGGGATATCGTTGAGATTCTCACCCAGAAAAGTAGTCACCCCAGTTTAGATTGGCTGAATTTCGCCATTACCACAACAGCAAAAACCCGAATTCGCCAGTGGTACAAGCGATCGCATCGGGATGAGAATGTCCAACGGGGTCGGGATATGTTGGAAAAAGAATTGGGCAAAAATGGATTTGAATCCTTGCTCAAATCGGAACAAATGCTGCAAGTGGCTCAACGCTGCAATTACCACAGTGTGGAGGATTTACTCGCCGCAGTCGGCTATGGAGAACTCACTATCAATCAAGTGGTCCATCGCCTCCGAGGTGAAATCACCGATCGCCAAACCTTGGCACAAACTCAGCCTTTGTTACTACCCGGAGTCACCGTCAGGGCCTCTCTTCCCCCAGCACAGACGAAAGGGAAACACCCGATCGCCGGAGTAGAAGGACTGGTTTATCATCTGGCTCGATGTTGTACACCGATCCCCGGAGAATCCATTATTGGGATTGTCACCCTGGGCGATCGCGGCATTTCCATTCACCGCCAAGGCTGTTCTAACGTGGAAGGGATTCCCGGCGATCGCCTGGTCCCCGTCAACTGGAATCCCACAGATTGCGCCGAGGGCCGTCCTCAAAGCTATCCTGTTGAGATTTCCATCGAAGTGCTCGATCGCGTTGGGGTTCTAAATGACATTTTGTCTCGATTGAAAGATAACAATGTCAACGTCCGCAGCGCCAACGTCAAAACCTATATGGGTAAACCGGCAACCATCGAACTGGGGATCGATATTTGCGATCGGCACCAACTCGAACGTACCTTTAACCAAATTCGCCAAATCAGCGATGTGCTGAATCTGCGACGCCTGAGTAATGCTGCTGATTAAGGTCATTTGTCATTTGTCATTTGTCATCTGTTATTTGTCATTTGTCATCTGTTATTTGTCATTTGTCATTTGTCAAGGGACCAAGGACCAATGACCAAGGACCAAGGACCAATGACCAATGACCAATGACCAATGACCAATGACCAATGACAAATGACCAAGGACCAAGAACCAATGACCAAGGTCATTCAGCCCTAATCCCTTGGGCGATCGCGCGATCGATTAACTCGCATCCTTGCGCCACTGACTCCACTCGGGCTAACTGATCCCGGAGTTCTCCGGCACCGTAAAACCCTTTCACATACCAGGTCAAATGCTTTCGCGCCTGTTGGACTCCGCGATCGCCTTTGTACTCCCACAACCCGCGTAAATGCTCCTTCGCACATTCCAATCGCTGAATGGGAGTGGGTGCAGACAACTCCTCCCCAGTTTTCAGGAAATGGTCAATCTCTCCCACTAAAAACGGATACCCCAAGGTCCCCCGGGAACACATCACCCCATCGGCCCCCGTTTCCTCCAAACAGCGCACCGCCATTTCCACCGAAAAAATATCCCCATTCCCAATCACCGGAATCGACAGCACCTCCTTAACTCGTCGAATCCACTCCCACTTGGCACTGCCATGATATCCTTGGTCCCGAGTCCGACCATGAATCGTAATCATCGCCGCACCTGCATCCTCCATTCCCTTGGCAAAGTCCAGGATATTAATCTCCTGATCCGACCAACCAATGCGGGTTTTCACCGTCACGGGCACTGATACCGCTTTGACTACGGCACCGACGATCGCCTCGGCAGTTTTGGGGTCCCGTAACAACGAAGAACCCCCGCCATTTTTGGTAATTTTATTCACCGGACAGCCCATATTAATATCAATGGTATCCGCCCCTTCTGCCACCGCCATCTCTGCCGCCTCTGCTAAGAAATCTGGGCGACAGTCAAACAGTTGAATACTAATCGGTCCTTCATTGGGGTCCACTTCCATAATTTGGGGGACTTCCCGCAAATAGCGCAAACTGCTCGCTTGCACCATTTCCGTGTACATCATCGAGTCCGGTGCATAGCGACGCACTAGACGCCGAAAGACTAAATCCGTAACCCCGGATAAGGGGGACTGCAAGACCCTACTTTTAACCGTGAGGTGACCAATTTTCAGAGGCGTTGCAAGTTTGTTTTGCAATTCAGGAGAAAGAACGAGCATTTTGTCTTTATAGGGGGAGAATCATTCAGTTAAGCCGTTGCGGATGACAGGAAGCGGGACCCGTTTTACCCGATTCGGCTCGGATCTTAAAGGGCGTAGCCATGCCCCTCTACAGGCTCTAATTATTCCATGCTAGACTAGAAAAGTCGCGGGATTGGTGCTGGGGTTGGAGAATGTTACAGAACCCCTGGACTGTTGAAGCTAAAACCCGGCGATCGCCACTCTTGCCAAATCCGAAACATTTCCGCTGAGTCCGTCCTCCTCATCAGTCTTTTCTCCTGACCGATTCAGCGTTTAATCTGCATTCATATTTTTTTTTTAGAGTTTTTCTCTCCCTAAATTTAACTCTTCTAGGGATTTCCAGAAAAAAAGTTCTGCATTAGAAGTTGTGCAGAATTATTCAAGCCCCCCTTATTAAGGGGGGTTGGGGGGATCTCTTCTAAAAGATTTTGAAGAGTTTATTGTTTGGAGTTCCCCTAGGTCTGAATTCAACCGAAAATTACCCAGTTTTTGAAGAAAGGTAAAGCCAGGAAGATGCAAACAAGGTGTGGAAGAAAAATGCCGATCCAGCGATCCCCTCACCGATTGCGGAACCGACAGAACCGCTATTGTAGCTAGCGATATCAAAACAAATCCATGCACTCACCAGGAGCATCATTCATGCCAAATCAACCGCGTGATCTTGAATGTGGAGAATATTCTCAATCTCATCTGGAGTTAGAACTCTTAGAGCGACTGACCCAGACAGAAGTTCCTTACCCTTGGAACCCGACAGCCCTTGAGACTGATGCCTATTTTTCCACTGGAGAAGCTGAGGTTGCGCCCTTGTGGTTCACCGACGAAGCCGACTTCGCACCTCAAGCCCAAACAGCGATCGCCGCTTTCGAGAGACTGTGGTCCGCAAATCCCTCGGAAACCTCAGCAGTGGAGAGGGTTAGAGCCGCTTTACTGCAAAAGTTTGGGACCCAAGTGCCTTCGGACTGGTTAGCAGCGATCGCCGAACGCGCTCAAACCCTAACCTCTAACAAAACCCCAATTGCTCAAAGATTAGTGCAATGTGTCAACGAACTGCTGCCGCAATGGACTCCGGAAGATTTACAGGTTTTAGCCCGACCCTTTGCCTACGCCATGCGAGGCGAGTCTCTGGACTCCACCGTCAATACGATCAGCCAGAAAACCTGGTCAAACTTATCGGAAATTGAAAAAGCCCGCCTGAGTTTGGCGATCGCTCGTTATGCCGTCTCTGAATTAGAAAATTTTTCGGCATAAATCACCGGGGGTGTTATTTTAATAACCTTGCACTCTACTTTAATTCAGGGTCAACACTTTCTCCGGGGGATGGCCAGTTTTTTGGGCCAAGCATTCCCCTGTCTTCAACCCATTGGCGGGTTCAGCATCTCGGTAAAGAGGCTTGATCATCGCTCTATCTCCCGCGATCGCCTGGAAGGGTTGAAAACAGACAATGGATTACACCCTAAAAGACCGAACGCGGGGGATATTGCTGAAATGACCGAGGAATATCCCTCAATTAAACATCATCTCCCGAGAACAGATACACTGGTAAAAAGCCCCTTTCACATTAGAGCCAGTGTTCTGAATGTCTTGGTCTGAGATTCCTTGCCTGAGCATCGCGATCGCCCCATTAAATACCAACTCTGATGCCAAACACTTTGCCATCTGGGTTCTCAAAGCCCCCTATCCCGGTGGCTATGTTCATTATGACTGTCCCTGGCCCGATAGCCTCACCCAAACTTGGCAAGGGTGGCATCAGCTCTTTTCCCTACAGCCCTTGCCCTCAGTCTGGAATCTACCGCCTTCATCCCAAGACAACCCCTTGTCCATGCTCACCCCCAGCAGCAGTCAGTCTCCCGCCAGTTACAGTGCTCGCCTGATGCAGCAGTTAGGACTCCAGCTTTGGCAATGGCTGTTTGGGGAAGCGCTTCAAAATAGCTACGCCCAAAGCATGGGGATCGCAATGGGTCAGGACCGACCCCTGCGGATCCAGTTAGAAATTCGGGACCCCGAACTGATCGCCTTGCCTTGGGAACTGATGCAACCCCGTCCGGGTAAACCCACCATTTGCCTCAATCCCCAATTAAGATTTAGCCGGACCACCAGTGATGTAGACCCCCTGGCGATTCGTTGCACCGCGCAAGCGTTAAAAATTTTATTAGTCTTAGGGGAAGAAGTCGAAACCCCCGGTGATTCCTCCCAACGGGAAAACCGCCTGCAACTGCAAAAAGAAGCTAATGCCTTAGCGCAGGTCCTGGAACAGAGCGATCGCAACCGGAACTCTGGTGACAATATCCTCCCGGTATCCTGCCAGGTCGATACCTTAATCCAACCCACTCCCAGCGAACTGATTGAAACGCTGGAAACGGGAAATTATAATATTTTCTTCTATGCGGGTCACGGCATCTGTGCCCCTGCGGGGGGTCAGTTATTATTAAGAACTGGAACTCCCCTGAGTGGGACGGAGTTGGCTCAAGTGCTGGTGCGCTCAGAAGTGACTTTAGCGGTGTTTAATGCTTGTTGGGGTGCGCAAAGCGATCGCCAAAATGAACAAGCGATTCCTCGCAGTAGTCTGGCTGAGGTCCTGATTCATCATGGCGTCCCGGCAGTGTTGGGAATGCGCGACTCGATTACCGATGAAGAAGCCTTAAGTTTTATTCAAGCCTTTACCAGCGCCCTGGCGGACCGAATGTCCATCGATCGCGCTGTGGCAGTCGCCCGACAACAGTTATTAACGGTTTATAAATTTAATCAACCCGCCTGGACCTTGCCGGTCCTTTATATGCATCCGGAGTTTAATGGGGAATTAATCCAACCCCTGGATTATCTGGAGACGGAACTGCCGGAGAATACGCCTTCGGGGATTCGGCCTTTAATTAGTTTGGCTTATCTGCGATCGGTCGATGTCAGCAATCAAGTCTGGCCGATTCGCGGGGGCCTGATGCGGGTGGGTCGTCGTTCTCAGAACGATTTGGTGATTCAGGAAAGGTGGGTTTCCCAACGACACGCCGAAATTTTTTATCGGGATATGTCGGGGACGGGTTCGGTCCCGGCTTATTTTCTGCGGGATTTTTCTCGGTATGGGACTTTGATTAAAAGTAGTGATGGGTGGCAAAAAGTCCACCATCAGGAAGTGAAGTTAGAATCAGGGATTTTATTGAAATTTGGCAGTTCCCAGGGTCAAACTTTAGAGTTTGCCATTGATGAATGGCGATCGCATGACACCGGAGAGAAGGGGTAAAATAAACAAACATCCGTTGCTTTGCTAATATAGCGTTTCCCACAGTTATTCACGACCATTCTTTCTTTGGGAGTGCGAGCATCTTGCTCGCTTTAAAAATAGCAAGCAAGCTAAAAATCGCGAACAATATAAAGAGCGCAAGCAATATAAAAATCGCGAACAATATAAAAATCGCGAGCAAGATGCTCGCACTCCTGGCTTTTTCTGAATAAAACGTAATAAGACGCCCCTGCTTTATCTCAGGGGTACAATTGCACATCTGAGAGCAGGGGCGTCTTATATTTAACCGGGAATTGAACCGGGAAAAATTTAGAATAGACCGAGAGTCAGGGACTTGTCGATCGGCATGATTGCGCCGACTCCCAACCAGATGGTGAACAAAGTACCAAATAGGAACACTGCCGTTGCCAGAGGACGACGGAAGGGGTTTTGGAATTTGTTGACATTCTCAAGAAAGGGAATCACCATCAAACCCACGGGAATCGCACCCATCAAGGCAATTCCTAACAGTTTGTTAGGAACGACACGCAGCATCTGGAACGAAGGCCACAGATACCATTCGGGCAGAATTTCCAGAGGGGTGGCAAAGGGGTCAGCGGGTTCTCCGACCATTGCGGGGTCGAGAACACCCAATCCAACGCATAGGGCGATCGTCCCGAGAATAACTACGGGGAAGACATACAGCAGGTCATTCGGCCAAGCGGGTTCGCCATAATAGTTATGGCCCATCCCCATTGCCAATTTCGCCCGCAACTTCGGATCGCTGAGATCCGGCTTTTTCAAAATAGACATTTTCGAGAATCCTCTCCTTATTGTTAAGGTCGGCAGGTCTTGGCTGCAATTGCTAAAAGGATACAGCGATCGCAGGGTGATGAATGTCAAACAAGGATCTCTTTACAAGGGACCGGAAATACCTTGCTTGCGAATCATTAAGAAGTGCAGCAACATGAACACGGCAATCAGCCAAGGCAACACGAAGGTGTGCAGGCTGTAATAGCGAGTCAAGGTGCCTTGACCCACACTGGTCCCACCGCGCAGCAGTTCAACAATGGTAGAACCGACCACAGGGATGGCTTCGGGGACCCCAGAGACGATTTTAACGGCCCAGTAACCCACTTGATCCCAAGGGAGAGAGTAGCCGGTTACGCCAAAGGAGACGGTAATCGTTGCTAAGATCACGCCGGTGACCCAGGTGAGTTCCCGAGGTTTTTTGAAACCGCCGGTTAGGTACACTCGGAACACGTGCAGAATCATCATCAGGACCATCATACTGGCGGACCAGCGATGAACGGAACGGATGAGCCAGCCGAAGTTGACCTCAGTCATCAGGTACTGGATGGAGGAAAAGGCTTCGGTAACGGTGGGGCGATAATAGAAGGTCATCGCGAACCCAGTGGCAAATTGGATGAGGAAGCAGACTAGGGTAATCCCGCCCAAGCAGTAGAAGATATTGACATGGGGAGGGACGTACTTGCTGGTGATGTCCTCAGCAAGCGCCTGAATTTCGAGGCGCTCTTCAAACCACTGGTATGTTTTGGAGTTCGTTACGTCTTTGGAAAACATTGCAGCAAGCGTTCCGAAAAGATTAATGCGTTTCTTCCAAAATGTAACATAATCTAAACACTATTTTCATAAATCTAAGTCCCGTTGGCGATCGCCCCTAATCCCTTTCCC
>CAYUEH010000160.1:0-7992 GCA_964442465.1 uncultured Laspinema sp.
GGGAATGCCCAGGGGTGGAGTGTTATGCATCCGGATCGATTCCTAATGCTCGTAATTGGGCGGCAAGGGCCTCTGCTCGGTCCCGCTCCTGTTGCGCTCGGGCCCGTTCCTGTTGCGCTCCTTCCTGTTGCGCTCCTTCCCGTTCCTGTTGCGCCCGTTCCCGTTCCTGTTGCGCCCGTTCCCGTTCCTGTTGCGCACGTTCTCGTTCCTGTTGCGCCCGTTCTCGTTCCTGTTGCAATGCCACACGCCATTCCTCGGGCGTCAGTAACCGTTCCCCGGTATCCCCCCGATAAAAGATAATGAGCTTGCCTTCGACGGTCAACTGTAACCCCAAGGCGGTACTATAATTATCAGCGATCGCCTCATACTCTTTATTGTTCAGGCGATACCCCTGCAACTGTTCTGGTATCCACTCGCCCCTCGGGTCAAATAGCCAATATTCCTCAACTCCCAACTGTTCATAGAGAACTCTCTTAAACTCCATGTCCTGATTGCGGGTACTCGCTGAAGTCATCTCAAAAATCACCGATGGCACTTGTCCTTCTTCCCAAACCTTATAATTATCCCGTCCCCCCGGTTCCACATTAAAAATCACCATCACATCTGGGGTAAACCGCATCCGGGGATTCCCTTGGCAATAGTACAGAAACTGGTCTGCTAACACCGTCGCCTGACGACCAATTAAGTATTGTCGCAACACCTCTAAGGTGACGAAAATCCCATAGAGATGATCATAACTTTCTGCCAAAGGTTCACCGTCTTCGCTGGGGTAAATAACCGGATTTTTTGGTTGAATCTCTAGTTTTCCAGTCATGGATTTCGGTTAATTTTATAGTGTTTTCAGTTGAGCGATGTTATGAATTTATATCTGTCCATCTTCTATTGTTCTACCGCCACCACTCTCATTTCAAAAATACTTGTCCCATGAATCAGAATTTGCGCCTGGAAAGTGAACGTCTATTTTATCTGTAACACATCTTCCAGTAGCAGCCCAAGAGCCTCAGCAATTTTTTCATCACTTAGGCCAAATCCTCTTAATTTAACAACTACTTCTATCTTATCTTGGTGTTTATTAGACTGGGATTCACGGGGGTCTGATGGAGTATTGTTCGGCGCTTTATCCGGAGGGCGATCGGGACAAAAGTTATTGATATAGCCAATCATGTTATTAACACTTTTATCTCCCAGAGAAATATTAAAATTGCCACGACGTTCCACGACGGATTTCAAATTATTTTTATCAATAGGTTCATCAAAGACATTAGATAACATTTGCAATAACTCATAACCTATATCCTTCGCATGACCGGGACTACAGCCATAATCTTCAGCAATTTCCACATACTTCTTTTTCTTAATACTTCCCTCAATAATGTCACGCTGCAAGTCATTAAGACGTTTTCCAGTCTGGCTATAGACCGCTTCATCTATAAATTGCATAACATCCTGAATGTCCATATTTAGCGTTCAGAGTGACAACTTAAAATCATACCCTGATTTTCCCGCCTTTTCCCGCCTTTTCCCGTCTTTTTCCGCCCTCGTAAATAAATTTTAAAAAGATCCGTCTTTTTCCGCTTTTCATGTCTTCGAGAAGAGTTTAAGATTGTGGAATCACTAAACAGCCGTTTCGCTCTTTGTCAACCCAGGGGAACATTCATGGCTGAAGACAAATACGATCGCCTAAAACGGATTCCGAACTGGAGTCAAGACAAATTAGCCAATGCTAAAGTGGCCGTATTTGGCTGCGGAGCCTTGGGCAACGAGGTCCTCAAAAACCTTGCCCTGCTTGGGGTCGGTCATATTTGGGTCGTCGATTACGACACCATTGAAATCCACAACTTAACGCGATCGGTCTTGTTTCGCCCATCAGACATCGGCAGACACAAAGCAGAAGTCGTAGCGGAACGAGTCCAAGAACTCAACCCAGATACTCAAGTTTATCCCATTATTGGCAAATTAGAGTATGCCTTCGGCAGAGGGTTGTTACGGGAGATGGATGTGGCCTTTGGCTGCTTGGATAGCGTCGGTGCTCGTAGAGAAATCAACAAGCGCTGCTACTACGCCGGGACCCCTTGGATCGATGGCGGCATTAGTCATCAATCAGGGGGTGTAGCTCTTTTCAATCCCAGAGTTCCTGAAGCCGCTTGTTATCGGTGTCAAATGAACTCCTCGGCTTGGGCAAGATTGAACGAAAGGTACTCCTGTGGGTATCTGAACGAGCGTTTTAAGGAGCCAACAATGGCAACCACTATTATGACTTCTGCAGTGGTTGCAGCCTATCAAGTAGAAGTAGCCGTACAATTGCTGGTATTTGGAGAAAGCAACTTAAAGCCAGGAAACAAGCTGTATTTACCGATTACCCAACCCATTGGCTTTCTGACGGTTGAATTTAATCTAGACCCTGAATGTCCTGACCATTCATCAATCCCCCTCCCTGATGAAAGAGCTACTGTTCTAGTTCAATTGGATCGAACCCCTAAAAACGTCGCTCAAGAATTAGAGATGGAGAACTGGCGATTAGAATTACCCTTTGATTTCATCTCCAAGTTTATTTGTTCCCAGTGTGGAGGGGTAGAATGGATTAGAAAACCGATGAAAGAAGTGAAGAAAGGGGAAACTAAATGCCCCCAGTGTGGCAATTTAAACCGTGAAGCAGTCAAGTATTTCCGGATCACATCCGAGTCAGAAGATGCTGACCTCAGTTTTAGAGGTTTTGGTTTATGCGAGAAAGAATTGATTCAAATTGTGAGTGAAAACAAGCGGCTTTGCCTCCAAACTATTGATGATTGAACTGGGAATGATACCGTAGGAGAAATATTTTATGTCAGATATTACCGTAACCGTTAGGAATACAAGTGGTGACTTCCGAAAAACAACGGAAGTGCCAACCGATATGAGGTTGGGAGATTTTCGGCAGGCAGCACAAGAGTTAGCTGGTCTATCTAATGTGCCTTGCACCCTGCTGCTAGAAAAAAATAATAGAGCAGTTAATGAAAACGACAGTTTTGAAAGTGCGGGGATTCAACCCAATACTACGTTTATCCTTGCCAGTGAAGATGAAGGAGGTTGAAGAATGGGAGTTCGAGAAGATCGACTAGATAATGATTATCGAGGATTACAAAGACTGTGCATTCAATCTGATTCTGTAAAAATTAAGATACTCAACAAAAGCGGCAATCCACCTGAGTCTTACCGAATTCAGTTATCTAACTGCAAGGGAATAGAATCCCTACAGGGCAATACACCGAAATATCGGACAGAACATATACTGCTCATCGGGAATTTTCCAGAAGCGTATCCGGATCCTGGACAGTTACCCCTAGTTAAGCTAGAAACGCCGATATTTCATCCTAATGTTTTCTCCGATGGGAGGTTTTGTTTCCGAGGTAGCGAGCTTGAACAAATAAGTCAACCTTTAGATGCTTTGGTCAGAAGAGTAATTACGATGATTCAGTATGAAAATCTTAGGTTTGGAGTACCTGCTAACGGTGAGGCAAAAAACTGGGCGAATCGAAATAAACACCTATTTCCATTAAGTGTTAATTCAGGTGGTGGCGGGCAATCTAAGCCTACCCTTAACTGGAGATAGAGGGAGAAGTATTTCATGCCTATTCGGGATATGCGGCTGGAAAATGACTATTCTGCTTTGCAAAAGCTCTGTAGTTTCCATGAACCTGAACAAGTTAAAATTCTTGAAACTGGGGGAGAACCACCAGAGTTTTATCGCTTACAGATTTCTAACTGTAAAGGAATAGAAGCAGTAGTGAATGAGCGGGTGTTGTATAGGAATCAACACATTATTACTATTAGTTCTTTTCCAGCCAACTATCCCGACCCAGGTAGCCTACCCTTGTTCCAAATGGAAACCCCTATTTTTCATCCTCATATTTATTACAACGGTTTGATTGACTTTTGGGTCTCTATTAGGCAAGGTCAGACTGATGGGGCAACTCCTCGTTTAGATGATTTGGTCAAAATAGTGATAGGCATGATTCAGTATGAAAATTGTAAAGTTGAAATGGCTGCTAACTTAACAGCGAGAGACTGGGCGAATAAAAACAAACATTTATTTCCATTGCATGGAAATTCAAATCCCAACAAAAGTCATAAAAGCAAGATTATTTGGAAATGATAATCTGAATAATTTTAATTTTCAACCTATACACATAAAATATGGATGATTACCCAATACATATTTGAATAAATTTTCTGAGAATATGGTTTTTAAATAAAACATGGAAAAATCTCATGGCAAAACTACAGTGGCGGGATTCTGAAGATGTTTACAAACCGATACAAAGACCTTTAAGGGAATTTTTGCAAACTAATCAAAATCGTATATGCGATCGCCACAATAGAAATATTGATTCCCTATGCCAAGACCTTAGCCATAAACCGATGAGTGTTTTTGTGGAGAACCACTCGGTTGATCGACTCATCGAACACCTGAGCATTGATCCTAATAATGAAACAGGAGGAGTGGTAGTTGGTCAAGCCTATTTTTGCCCAGAGAGCAGACAACACTATACGGAAATAGTCGGTTCTATTGCTGCTCCCTACACGGTAGGTAATCGAGTTCACTTTCACTTTACGGGTCAATGCTGGCAAGAAATTTTGAATATTCAGGAACAGCGTTTTCCCAATACAATTATTGTCGGTTGGTATCATTCCCATCCGGGTCACGGTATTTTTCTATCTGGAACTGACTTAACTACACAAAGGCGATCGTTCAAGCAAATCTGGCATATTGCAGTAGTGTACGATCCTCAGCACCAAGAAATTGGTTTTTTTTACAGTGCAGAAGGGAAAAGAATCGAGCCAATATACCTGGATAACTCTTCTTCAGTTGACCAACTGAAGTGGCGATCCGAACCTCACCAATCACAGGCATTTGAACAACAACTACCACCACAACGAGGCCCACAGTTGCCACCCACTCCTCCTACATCGACACCCGTTTCGGGTAGTGCGACATTAGTCCGATCGCCGAACAGGGAAGCGGAAAATAGGCGGGAAACTCAAGCTTCAGGAAAAAACTTGCTGGTTATTCTTCTGGCTCTGGCGCTGATTTTATGCTTGTTCATTTTACTGCTGATGGTCAGATCTCAATCTTTTACCACAAATTCACCGCCACCGGAGTCTCCACCTACACCCACGTCTCCACCTACACCCACGTCTCCACCTACACCCACGTCTCCACCCATTCTGGAGTCTGAGCAATCCCCAGAGTCTGAACAATCCGCAGAGTCTGAACAATCCCCCGAATCTGAACAATCCCCGGAGTCTGAGCAATCCCCAGAGTCTGAACAATCCCCCGAATCTGAACAATCCGAACAATCCCCAGAGTCTGAGCGATCGCCAGAGTCTGAACAAGCGCAACCCTAAACCAGAAAGTATGACTTGGCAAGACTCATTTGAAAATATAGGATGGGGATTAAGGAACCTATTGGGTGGCGGTGAAACTATCATTGGCCCTAATGAGCCTTTACCCCCTACAGATATTCATCTTAGAGACTTACGAGATTATTCAGGAACCGCTACTCTCAATGACATTGCCAATGTTCTTAAACAGCGCGGTTCTCCGTTTCATAATTGCCGAATTCTTAAACATCCCGATCGCTATGCCTCTGTGCCTGCTTTCAATCTCGGGAAATTTTTAGAAATTGCTGGGGGTAGAGTTAACCCCACTGAGGATGTTTGGCTGCAAGAAAAATCGCTTTATAAAAATTTAGCCATTCTGGGGCCTCCTGGGTCTGGCAAAACCGAAGGGTTGATAATTCCAGGAATTAAAGCAGCCATTGATGCGGGTCTCTCTAATATTGTGATTGATGTTAAAGGAGGTTCCCTGATAGACAAGCTCGGCAACTATGCAGAGCAAAGGGGTGTTAGAGTTATTTATTGGAGTACCTATCCTGACGAGGTTTACCGCAGTCATAGCATTAACTTACTGGATAATATTAATTCCGTCCAAGATGCTCAAATTTTGGCAAAATCTTTGTATGGCAATTTAGATAATTTGGGAGAAAATCGCCAGTTTGCCATGCGAGATGTCGCTTGGATGGCAGACTGGATATTGCTGGTTAAACATATTTTTGGACAGAGGGCAACTTTAAAAAATATCTATCAAATTGCTCAAAATCCGGTAGAAATTTTAACACAACTTGTGCGCCTCTGCCAAGATGCGCGACTCCAAGGCGCTATTCAATCTCAACTCAGATTAATGCAACAGAGTGAAAGTGGCGATGGCGCTTTTACTTGGGCTATTCAAGATGCGATTGGATTTTTTGGGTGGCCGAATTTTGAGCAGGTTACTGGACATAGCGATATTTTACTCCGGGATATTCAGCGTCGCCCTACTTTATTAGTCATCGGTGCTGAGTTAGCGGGACGAGATGTTTCTAAAAAAATATCCTCAGCACTGATTGATATTTTGATGACCATTTTCTATGAGCGATGGACTCAAAACCAGGACGGTCAAGGGATTGTTTTTTGGATAGATGAGTTTCCCCGGATACAACAGCAGATAGATATTGCTGAGTTTACGAGTGTGGCTCGTTCTGCAAAAGGAAGTATCGTCATAGCGGCGCAAAGTTTAGAGCAAATTTCGCCAGACTATCGCGAACAAGTTATGGAAAATTTCGATACGGTTGTTCTGTGTCGGGGTGTGGGTTTCGGGGCGGCTGAATGGCTAACTAACAGATTGGGAAATCGCCAACAAAATTTGAGACGACGCAGACACAACGAACCGAACCCACAAGATGAGTTTCCCTGGTTGCGAACTCGTTACGATCGCGAACGCTATGAAGCTTGGCGCGAATCTGCGCCGGTACTGGATGCTCGGGAAATTCAGTATCCCGTAGGGAATCAATATGTGGCGCTCGTGCATTCGCGAACCGCCTGTCGCAAACCTTTTTTAGTGGATTATCACCGGGAGATAGCACCGGATACCAGATGGCAAACCCCAGGTCAATCTCGTTTAAATTGGCGCGATTCTACCTCAGAACCGAGTGCGATTCCAGGGTCAAGTCGTCCTCGATTGAATTGGCGCGATCCGGACTCTCCCCAAAGACAAAATGAAGAACAAAGTAGTAGACCGCGATTAAACTGGCGTGATAGTGAATGAGGGAGCTTTATGTCAAGAATTAATTGGACACAATCAGCTAGGCAACTGGATAATTCTAGTGGCCTTTGGTACAAATTTGGGCAGGATGGTGATGGAAACTGGCATATTTTATCTTCGGGCGATCGCGACAGTCTTGAACAGAACACCGTTGTCTATCACGACCACTATTGGCAAAGAAATGGCCATTGGTATTTTCAAGGCAGACGGGGCGATCGCCATATCATCGGCAGAGACGATCTGATTGAGGGAATCCGACGCCAAAATCAGACAAACTCTCTGAATCTCACCGATGCAGAAAAGCAAGAAATCAATTTAGCTGCTGGCAGTACAGGTCAGTTAACATCGCAGCAAATTAAAAAATTAGCCGATTACAGAGCGCGTCAAGCTTACGGTCATGCTGGGTATGCAGGAAACACTCATGGTGTCGAGATGCCGCCTGATGAATCCCAAATTTGCGATCGCCTAATTGTCCAGCATCAGTCTACCACCAACCGTCTGAACTGGCGCGATGCCAATGACGAGACAGCGCCGCTCAATGAGTTATCTCAAAACCAATTAAAATGGCGAGATACCACTTCAGAGAATCCGAACCCTGTCCCACAAGAAAACCGCCAGCTAAAATCCGATAGGCTTAATATAAAACCTAATAGAAAAACTACCAGATAGTTTTTAAACTTCATTGTAGATTCAGCCAAAAATATGGAAAATTTCGAGGTAGGTACAGCCTGCTGTTGGACGGGTCATAAGTTTGTTGCCGGTGAGCGGGGTATGAAGTGTCCAGTCTGCGAAAAAGTGATGACCGTTCAGGCATGGAACGAAAAAGGAAAATGTTTCTTAGGTCATACCAATGCTGTTTCATCTAGCGCCAC
>CAYUEH010000160.1:8092-9789 GCA_964442465.1 uncultured Laspinema sp.
AGAACTCCCGTATCAGTTCCCCAAAATCTACGGCGTCCAAAATGGCAAGTAATTTTAATTGCAGCCATTAGCGGATTTTTATTGTTTGTGATAATTTCGTTGTTAATTTAGTAATATTAACCACCGAGAGATGGAAACATTTGAACCCGGGGTGCAATCTGCCTACAGTACACATCAGTTCAGGGAAGGTGAAGAAGGGATGAAGTGCCTTCGTCCCGGTTGTCCTCGGGTGATGACATTCTCGGAATGGCAAGAAAAAAGGCGCTGTTTTTGTCAAAGCACCGATGCGGTTCGTGCTATCGCTCGTTCTGAGCGACCAACCCGCATTTCTGTCTCCCCCAATCGACCCAATCCCCCCATCTCTCGTCCTACACCCAGAACTCCTGTACCCGCAACTCCTCTATCTATCACCCCCAATCCACCTCAATATGCCTGGAGATGGGCTGGTCTTCTGGTTTTGCTTTTAGGTCTTGGGGGATTAACGGGCCCAATTGTGCAATTCTCCCAAAATCGAGCAGCGCGCAATGCTAATCAGGCTACATTAGACCCTCAGTTTACACCGAAAGAAGTAATTACCAGATATTATCAACTCGCTCCTGTCAATAGAACAGCAGCCATAGCCTTACTCAGCGATGATTACAAAAATTATTATAAAGTTAATCAGAGCCACGAAAATGTAAAAAACTTTTGGAATACTATCAAAAAGGTTGATATATATTTGTTTCAAACCTTGTCCAGCGCCTCTCCAGACCAATCAAAAGTTAAAGTTTGGTTGCGATATTTGACTTCAGACAATATTACGGCTTGCGAAAGTTTAATTGTAGAACTGATTCTTGATAAAAATCAAGGTCTGTGGTTAATCGATAAAACCTCCGATGTTCAACAGAAGCCATCCTGTAGACAGTAAAGACTTTAAACGATTATGTCTAATCAGGGCTGTACGGCTCAGTTTAATCTGTTCAGCATTTAAATTGTGAAAATACATCAAACCACTGACTTGGAGTGCGAGCATCTTGCTCGCTATAATCATCCAGTTTAAATTAGACCTCTTGCAAAAAAAAGGATTGATCCCCCCAACCCCCCTTAAGAAGGGGGGCTTTAAAGAATTTTGAAAGAGGTCTATTCTATAAAGCTTAATTTTCTTCTCACCCATTCCTGAACAAACAAAAACGCACGAGTTGAGAGGACTCGTGCGTTGCAAAGGCTTGTCTATGAGAAAGTTGATTTTGAGATATCGAGCTAAAGCTCGTTATTTTATAAATTTTGTAAAAATCCGATTAACCCATTTTTACTTAAAACTTCAAAGGCGAGTAATGAAACAAAACCAATCATTGCTAATCTTCCGTTGAGGCGTTCGGCGTAGGGGGTAAACCCGGTGCGCGGGGTGTCATCAACGTACATTTTGGGCTCGATCGCAAAGTTGTTGAGTTTATCGCTTTCGCTGATCACGACTCCCTTTGTGGTGTTCATGGTTATTGGCTCCTTTAGTTGGTTTGGTGAACCCCTTGGTTGCTTATGTAAATAAATGTAACAGACATTATGAAGTTTTGCAACAATATTTCACAAGTTTATTAAAATTTATGAACTCTTGTTGACAACTAGCAACTTTTAGGGTAAAAAATAGGAGGATGAACCAGAACGCTAATCCCCCGAAACGCCTACTGCCACTCACCTTGTAAGGTAAAGGCCGCCCAGTA
>CAYUEH010000161.1:0-9749 GCA_964442465.1 uncultured Laspinema sp.
TTGTTTTTTCCTTTCACACCCTAAATGTGGGTTGATTCGCGAATCAACCCTACAGGATATGGGTTTTATGCGTAAGAAGTGCGTTCGGTTGTTTTTTCCTTTTAAAACATATCCGCCATCCAGGGATGCGGTCCCGAAAAGAGTTGGGTGGCGATGGATAACGCGCTAGGATTCCCTTGAATATGACCGCTTAAATGGAGTTGATGGGGGGTTAAAAAGCCTGTATAAAGAAGCGTTAATCCCCGCACATCAAGGCTTAAATCTCCCCGTCCTCCGGGAGTGACTTCGCCTTTGCCATTGGATACGGTGAGGATAAATTTTCCATTATTTTCAGACAAGATATTATCCTGTACTTCTATATGTAATTCTGCCTCGATGCCGAGGGGATAACCCCGTTGTTGCAGGGATAAAGGGACATCAATGATGCGTAACATCCAGTGAGAAAATTCAGTAATTTGGCCGGTTTGTTCGGGGAGGGTTAACAAAAATGGATCTATGGGAGAACTCCGCCAAATGACGTTGGCAAATTGTGAGCGAAAATCGGCGATGAAGGTCCAGAGGCGACGGATGGCACCAGGGGTTAAGGCAACCCAATCGGCGATCGCCAGGGTTTGGGAGTTCCCTTCTCGCCGTTGACTATAGATAATATACCCTTGCCAGTCATCGGGTTCGCCGATTAAGTCGGCATAGAGGGTTTCTTCGGGGATGGGTTTAAAGATGTTTTCCCAGATTCCGGGGTGGCGATCGAGATTGCCATTACAGGTAACTGCCTGTTGCTGATAAAGTGCGGCAATGGTTTCGGATAAGATGGGTTCGACGGGGTGCATTGTCAGGGTGCGATCGCGCATCTGAATACTCTGGATGGGGAGTTGCCATTTACATAAACTTCCTGCCTGTTCATAGCCTACTTTTCGATAAAGAACCTGCGTCGCTGGATAGAGAACTGACAAGGGAATTTGATTCTTATAAATCTCTTGGAGGGTATGTCTGAGCAGTTCCTCTGCCACCCCAGTCCCGCGATGTTCGGGGGAGACTCCCACTGCCGCAATTCCTGCCATTGTAACCGGATTTCCACCCCACCATTGTGCCATTGGATACAGTCCTAATCCGCCAATGATTTGGTTGCCTTGCCAAATCGCTCGGTAGTTTTTGATACCAATGCGATCGCGAAACAGTTCCCACCCGGTAAAATTGAAGCTATGGCAAAGCATTAATCCGAGGTTTTCTGCCTCTTTCTCATTGGAAAGGGGTCCAAATTTACGCTGATGTTGCATTATAACTTTCGATTATAGATTACTTCAAATCAGTCATTCAGTTACGGTCCGGGTTCCAGCTAAAACCTCAACTGAGAATAAATCAAGAGGGGATTAAGTAGGGTTTACCGCACTCTCTGCCTCTTTGAATTTTTGTTTGCAAGAAATAATATTAATAAAACCTAAAGAGAATCAAGATAACCGATTGCAGGAATAGCGTAAACTGTCGGTAATCTTCCGGCAGTGGCCCCTCCAAATCCTCAAGTTTAAATTTCAGCGGATCTCTTACCTGTCAACGCATTGAAATCTTAATGTGATTGGGAAAACTCCTACCTGAAAATTTTAACGCTTCCCTGGACTCCTACCCAAAGATTGGTACGGTTAATACGACTACCCATACCAGGAAGAGTCACGTTAAGTTTTGAGCGTAGGCAATCAACGGGGTAAAAATACTGGCTATGGGTCGTTTCTACGAAATAGCAATTGTTTCACCCTAAATGGCGCTTAAACCTCGCACAACTATTCCGGTTTAAGCCTCAAAATCTACCTCAAGATAGATGCGTTAATTGCTTAGTTCCTGTTCATTACTTATTCAATTCAACTGCATTTACCAATCAGGAGAGATCTATGCGAATTGCTCAAGTTTCACCCTTAGCAGAACGAGTTCCGCCACCGGGTTATGGGGGGATCGAATTAGTCGTTAGCCATTTGACGGATGAATTAGTCCGTCGGGGTCATGATGTTACCTTATTTGCCTCTGGAGATTCCCACACTTTAGCTAAATTGGAATCGGTCGTTCCGCGCGCTTTACGTCTGGACCCCACGGTGAAAGAGCCTGCGGTGTATGATATGCTGCAACTCAACCGAATTTATGAAATGGCTTCGGAGTTTGATATTATCCACTTTCACAATGGATACTCGGCATTGCCTTTGGCGGAACTGATGAAAACCTCGGTGGTGCATACCCTACATGGGAACTTTAGCGCCGACAGCTACAAGTTGTATCAAAAGTATGGCAACCAGGGTTATGTTAGCATCACCACCGCTCAACGGGAAGGTGGACCCGATCTGAATTATCTGGATACAGTCTATAATGGGATTGATATCGAAGCCTATCCGTTCTTTCCCAAACCCCAGGACCCCCCCTATTTGGCATTTTTAGGCCGAATTTCCCCGGAGAAAGGGATTCATCATGCGATCGCGATCGCCAAAGCAACCGGCTGGCATTTGAAAATTGCCGGTAAAGTCGATCCCGTAGACCAAAAATTCTACGAAAATGAAATTAAACCTCAAATCGATGGCACTCAAATTGAATATTTAGGCGAAACCAACCACCAACAAAAGGTAGATGTAATCGGAAATGCCGTAGCAACCCTATTCCCGATTACCTGGAGAGAACCCTTTGGCTTGGTGATGATTGAATCCATGTGTACAGGAACCCCACTCATTGCCATGAATCTGGGTTCCGTTCCCGAAGTGATTGCTCATGGTAAAACCGGCATCGTCTGCAACAGCATCGAAGAAATGATTGCCGCCATTCCTGCCGCTATGAAGCTCGATCGCCAAGCCTGTCGCGATCGCGTCGTTAGCCAGTTTAGCATTGCTACAATGGTTGATGGATACGAAGCCGCCTACCGTCTTGCACTCTCTAAAACCATTCACCAAAATGGTCATCTCAAGAATAAATTGACCGTCATTGCCTAAAACTTTTCCAACAAAATAGGAGGTGTATTTACATGAAAGTCAGCAATCAATGTCCTTGTTGTAATGGCTCTTTATTACACCATATCCGCCAAGGCGGTTCTTACTGGTTCTGTTCAACCTGCTGGCAAGAAATGCCCAATAATTCATTGCCGGACAAACTTATAACCTCAACCTCTAAAAATAAGGTGACCTAACATCTGACTAAATTCCCCGCTTAATTTCATTTTTCTTTTTCTAAACCCTAGCCGAGGATGGAGCTTTTTTAAGCGCCATCCTCGGCTTTTAACATGATTGAGCAGTCGTCCGGTTTCCTACCGTCCCGGAATTATCAGGTGAAGATATATATTAGACCTCTTGCAAAAAAAGGATTGATCCCCCCAACCCCCCTTAAAAAGGGGGGCTTTAACGAATTTTGCAAGAGGTCTATTGATATTTTCAGGACTTACGCAGATTTTGAAAATCGACCCTAAATGTAGAGGCGATTCGCGAATCGCCTCTACATTATTATTTAGGTAGGGTCGATTCTAATCCTCACTTCTGACCCGAAATCCTTGGCGAATAGGTCGATTGTCCGGGGGTTGCACTTGAAAGGTCACCCGATCGCTCAAGTCTCCACTTTTAACTTCTAACATCCATTCCCCCACCTCCATCGGCCAAAATACAGCATGATTCGTCTCATTGCTCAGTTGTTGTTTCCCCGATGGACCGATTAACCACCATTCTATGGGAGTTTCCGGTGCAACGGCTAACTTAAACTGAATGCGCGGCGCAGAGTCTCTCCCATCTAAAATAAAATAATCATCGTTTTCAGGAAAGGCAATTTTTAGCCGATCGCCCGACAATTGAGGTTGACTTTGCCTTGCCAACCAGCTATTATACTCCGCAGATAACTCAAATTCCGACCCCCGATTATACGAACTCAAATCTTCCGGAGCCAAATATTCCAAAACCACCGAGGGACAATCTGCCGTAGGTTTTAATCCTGTTACCGCACAGATAGGATACTGAACCAGATTTTCTGGAGTCGGCAAGGCAGCAGGTTCCCGGGTTTCATGGAGATGTAACATAATCCGATTCCACAAAGGGGCCGCACCTGTGACGCCTGATACTTTTCTCATGCGATCGCCACTAAAATTCCCCACCCAAGTTGCCACGGTATAATCCACCGTATATCCCACCGTCCAAGTATCCCGATAATCGGAAGAAGTCCCCGTTTTTACTGCTGCGGGGAAGGGTAAACTCAGGACCGAATCCACCCCAAACGCCTGCGATCGGGCATAGCGATCGCTCAACATATCCCCAATCAGCGCCCAATAGGACGATTCAGGGATCTGATGTTCTGACGCAGGGAGGAGGAGGCGATCTTCTGCCATTACCGACAACGGAATCAAATCCCCATTCCGGGCGATCGCCACATAAGCCCGCGCCAACTCCCATAAACTCACTTCTCCACTCCCCAAAGCTAACCCTAACCCATAATAGTCCGGGGATTTCGTGAGATGGTCAAACCCCAATTGATGCAGTCGCCCCAAAAACCGCTCCACTCCCACCTGTTCCAACACCCGCACCGTTGGCACATTTAGGGAATTCGCCAAAGCCGATCGCACCCGCACCGGACCTAGAAACTTTTCACTATAATCCACAGGACTATACAACTGCGCCCCAGGTATGGCATAATGGGTGGGAACATCCGCTAAAATTTGATTCGGGGCGATCGCGCCAATTTCTAAGGCAAACTCATACAAAAACGGTTTGAGTGCCGAACCCGGTTGCCGTAACGCCTGTACCCCATCATTCCGCCCCTGTTGTGCGTCGGCGAAGTAATTGGGAGAGCCAACATACGCCAACACTTCCCCAGTATGATTATCAATGACTAACGCTGCCGCATGATTCACTTGATGCGCCGCCAGGGAACGAACCACCTCCTGAACCTGGGTTTGCACAAACTGCTGCAACGGACGATCCAGGGTGGTTTGTACGGTAGAAACCCCGTCCGGCAAGCGTTCAGCCAGCCAAAACAAAAAGTGAGGGGCGGCGATAATCCCGCGATCGGGTAATAAAACCTGGATTTCTTCTTGTTGAGCCCAAGTCGCTTCCTCTGGGGTAATATAACCATCGGCAATCATGCGATCCAACACATACCGCTGCCGCTTTTTCAGCGATCGCCAATTAGAATAGGGATTATAATAATTCGGTGCATTGGGAATTGCTGCCAGAATACTGGCATGAGCGAGGTTCAGTTCCGAAGCCGGTAGTCCGAAATAAGTCCGCGCTGCCGCTTCTACACCATATATATTACCCCCCATCGGCAGACGGTTAATATAAGCCTGGAGAATTTCATCCCGATTCATCCCCGCAAACAATCGCCAAGAGAGCCAAACTTCACCCAGTTTATGGGGCAATGTGCGAGGGGCTGGTTCCAGCATCCGCGCCAATTGCATCGTAATCGTGGAGGCACCGGAAACCAGCGATCGGGCTTGCACCGCTTCCAAAACTGCCCGGGCGACAGCTTGTAAATCCACGGCACCATGCTGATAATAGCGCTTATCCTCTGCTGCAATAATTGCCTGGAGAAACGATTCAGAAACCTGCTCAAGCGCTACCACAGCAGTATGATCTTGGTCCCGGGTGAGCAGGGTTCCCAGGGGGAGTCCATTGCGATCGCTAAAAGTCACCGCTTGTTCATTTTGGGCAATATCTTCCGCGCGGATTGGTGCTAAATAAGGCAACATCCGCACCGTTGCTCCAAGCAAGGCGATCGCCAGTAAAATTTTCAGAGAACCCCGCAATTTGGGATGTCGCCTCAATCCCAATTGCTGAACGAATAAGCCGATTTCGGACATTTTGCTCATGGTTTTATTCTCGGAAGAAGGCAACATAAAAAATCATCCCTCCCCGGGGGAATTTTTTAACCCTTTTGGGCTTTTTCCCTCCGCAGGAAGAGTCTGTATTTATTCTAGGCCGTGGGTACAGAATTGGTTAGAAACCGGGTTTCTTGAGCAAATCTGTAGCCATCAGCAACAAATCGAGGCGAGAAACCCGGTTTCTTGTCCTAGAGGAACCCAGTGGGTGAGTTTCTCTGGCTGATCCCAAATCCGCTTGTAAAAAGTCTGTTTTCTATCTGACGCCGCGCAGGCACCGCTTCATCCGCAAGTGCTTGAGCCCTTGAGGGTGCGGGTTTTTATAGCCACCGCATCCAGACTGATTTACCCTCAAAGGGATTCCGTGAGGGATAATAAAGAAAAATCATCAGCATCCGTAATATGACCGATCCCATCGGAGATATTTTATTAGTAGACGATCGCCCGGATAACCTACGCTTGCTTTTAAATATTCTGAAAGACAAGGGTTATAAAGTCCGGTGCGTCACCAATGGGGCAATGGCCCTGAGAGTGTCCCTACGACATCCCCCGGATCTGATTTTGCTCGATATCCAAATGCCCGAAATGAACGGTTATCAAGTCTGTGAACAACTGAAAGCCACACCCGAAACCCGAGAAATTCCCGTGATTTTTTTAAGCGTGATTGAAGAGACAAAGGAAAAAGTTCATGCCTTTAACGTTGGGGGAGTGGACTATATCACTAAACCGTTTCAAGTCAAAGAGGTAGTTGCCAGGGTGGAAAACCAACTGCAAATTCTGCGACTGCAAAATAAGCTGAAAGAGCAAAATATTCGACTCGCACAGGAAATTCGCGATCGCCAAGCCATCGAAGAACAGTTACGGGAATTAAACCGGGAAATGAAACGGTCGAATCAGGAACTTGAACAGTTTGCTTATGTGGTTTCCCATGATTTACAAGCGCCTTTAGGAACCATTGCCAGCTTTGCCCAACTGTTACAAAACCGTTACCAAGATCAACTTGATGGCAAAGCCCTTCAGTTTATTGAGCGCATCATTAGTGGGAGTCTGACGATGCAACAGTTGATTGATGACTTATTGCAATACTCCCGAGTGGGGAGAATGGCACAAGTCTTTGAACCCGTCAACTGCGAGCAAGTATTATCCCAGGCACTGGCGAATCTCGAAACCCAAATCAAGGAAACTCAAGCCCTGATCACCTCTGATCCTTTACCGGCGATCGCAGGCAATAGCATGGGGTTATTGCAATTGTTTCAAAACTTAATGAGTAACGCCCTGAAATACCGTCACCCCGATATTTCCCCCCGGATCCATATTACGGTCTCTCTACAGGAGGATATGTGGAACTTTTCGATTCAGGATAATGGAATTGGCATAGAAACCAAGCACCTAGAACGGATATTTCAAATTTTTCAGCGCCTCCATTCCGACAAAGAGTACCCCGGCACAGGCATCGGACTGGCCATTTGTAAAAAAATTGTCGAATTGCATGATGGAAAAATTTGGGTCGAATCTTTTCCGTCACAGGGTTCAACATTTTACTTTACCCTACCGGCTCACAAAAAACAAGAGAATCCCTTGATGGGAGATCCTAAATTATAAGCGGTTGCCTGTTTAAGTTGGGAAGAAATTTCCCAAAAAGTTTTGGTAGTGCGAGCATCTTGCTCCCTAGGGTAACCCAATTAAATGCTTAACAGCTTAACTGAACCTAATGTTTATGCCGCAACTCTCAATCCCAAATATTATCGGAACTCAACCATGAATTCAGCCCTCAACCCCCACACTATTTTAATCGCAAATGACGATTCCTCCTTCTGTCTCCTGATTGAAGAAGCCTTTCACGAAGTTCACGCCAACATCACCCTATTTTTTGTAGAAGATGGAGAGCAACTCCTCGACTATCTCTATCGGCGCGGTCGTTATCAGGACCCGCTCAATTCCCCTTTTCCCGATCTGCTCTTACTAGACCTCAATATGCCCAGACTCGACGGACGAGAGGCATTAGGCCAAATTAAATCCGACCCCAAACTCAAGATAATTCCCATTGTTATCCTGAGTAGTTCCTATCATGAAGAAGATATTTCTAAATGCTACAATGCCGGTGCCAACTCCTTTATCGTCAACCCCTTAACTTTTGACCAATTAACAGTTGCCATGCAGAGCTTATGCAACTATTGGTTATCCGTCGTCTCCCTTCCCCCCAAAAATTTATAAGCCTTATGAAGCAGCCAATATATATATAAAAAAATCCCCCCGATGTCGGGTCAGAAAACGTCAAGTTTTCCCTGACCCGACATCGGGATAGGCCGTTGCTTCCCCGTGGGTTATTCGGTGTGATTTCCCAGAATTATTTATGCCGGATGGATTCGTAAATCTCTACATAATTTTTTCCAGGATAATTCCACGAGTAGTCATATTCCATACCTTGAATTGCTAATTCCTGAAACTCTTTCGGGGACTCATACCACAAATCGATCGCCCGACCCAGGGCCGACTCCACCGCATAGTGATCCGTTTCATAGAACACATAGCCATTGCGTTTTTCCGGTGGCTTATTCTGGTCATAATCGCGGTCAAATACCGTATTCACCAATCCCCCAACCCCGCGCACAATGGGAACCGTGCCATATTTCAAGCCAATCATTTGGGTTAACCCACAGGGTTCATAATTGCTCGGAACCAGAATCATATCTGACCCGGCATAGATGAGGTGGGATAACTCTTCATTAAAGCCTAACTCCAGATGGCAGTCAGGGTTATCATTTAAGACATTTTTCTCATGCCAGAAATGGTCATTAATGGCCGGTTCCGTTGCGGAACCCAGGAGGACAAACTGCGCGCCTTTACTCAGGGCATAGTACATGGCATGGTGAACGAGATGCACACCCTTTTGTTGGTCAAGCCGTCCAATATAGGCCACGATAGGCTTATCTTCGTCTTGCAACAATAATTGCGATCGCAGGGCTTTCTTCGCTTCCTGCTTGGCATCAAAATCATCAATACTGAAATGAGAGGGAATGTAACGGTCTGTTTCCGGATTCCAGAAATCGTAATCAATTCCATTCAGAATCCCGGTAAACTTATCCTGATGTAAATGTAACGTATGACCCAATCCGGAACCCACCTCGGTGTAATGCGCTTCCCAAGCATGGTGAGGGGAAACCGTCGTCACCGCATTAGAATAAACAATTCCGCCTTTCATCAGATTTATAGCAAAGGGATTGAAATTATCCCGGAGGCGATCGTATTGGAAATAATAGGCATCTTGATTCAGCCCCGTTCCTCTGAGTACCTCCGAACCCGCCATCCCTTGATGTTTAAAGTTGTGAATCGTGTAGCAAACCCGCTGATTCCACATCCCACTATACTTGTAGATTTCGTACAACAAGACCGGAACTAAACCTGTTTGCCAGTCATGACAATGGATGATATCGGGTCGCTTATTACTTCTGAGGAGAAATTCTAAAGCCGCCTTGCTAAAAAAAGCAAAGCGCATATTATCATCACTGCAACCGTAGTAACAACCCCGGTTAAAGAAATTATCCTCGCAGTGGGGTTCAATAAAGAAGCAAACCCGCCCGTGGACCCATCCACAATACACGGAACAGTGAACCGCCCCCCCATACCAAGGCACGTACAAATCCCGATAGGCATCATGAAGGCCCCAAATATGGTCATAGCGCATACAATCATATTTGGGCAGAATCAGTTCCACCGTATGACCCCGATTCTCCAACTCTCGGCTTAAACCGTAAACCACATCCCCCAATCCGCCCGCTTTAATCACGGGGGCGCATTCCGAGGCAATCTGTACGATGTACATTTTTACTCCTCACGTTACAAAACTTAATTTTATCTCTGCTTTCATTGATTAGCAGCAAGGAGTCAATTTTGGCAAGTGCAGGTTTCACGAAATCAACACAAGCACAAC
>CAYUEH010000162.1:0-9738 GCA_964442465.1 uncultured Laspinema sp.
CCATCCTCCCCATCTCCCCCATCCTCCCCATCTCCCCCATCTCCCCATCTCCCCCATCCTCCCCATCTCCCCCATCTCCCCCATCTCCCTGCAAAATTCCGTGTGGCAAGTTAAAATACTAACCGATAACCACAACGGGAACAGAGGTCTAGGTTGACTGGGGATTTCAGTGTTCATGGGTTCCCTGGGGTTAAAGCCCTCCAGCCTGACTGATTTAGCATGAAGGAGGGAGCAAGATTTCTTCACTTCAATCCAGTCTATAAAACCCGCTTTGTTAACGGGCTTAGGCATAGAGTAATCGGTAATCAGCGATAGACTTAGATGCTTTGTTTTCGTAAACATTATGAGGAGCAAACAAAATGACCCAAGCCAAGCAGGGCGATATGGTGAAAGTTCACTACACGGGTAAATTAGACGATGGGACTGTATTTGATTCCTCCATCGATCGCGACCCTCTGGAATTTGTCCTGGGGGAAGGACAACTCATTGCCGGTTTTGAACAAGCGGTTTTAGGGATGACTCCGGGGGAATCCAAAACGGAAAAAATTCCAGCGGATGAGGCTTATGGTCCCCATCGGGAAGAGATGGTGGTGGAAGTTGAGCGGCAGCAACTGCCGGATAATATTCCGTTAGATGTGGGACAACAATTACAAATTCAACAAGCCCCCAACCAAATTATTCCCGTGGTGATTACGGCGATTTCCGAGTCGAAAGTGACCTTAGATGCCAATCCCCCCCTGGCTGGAAAAGATTTGATTTTTGAAATTGAGTTGGTTGGAATTGCTTAAGGGCAAGAAACACCCTTTCAGTTTGGTAAAACCAGAGAAGATTTAGGGGTTTTAAAACCGTTAGGATAAAGACATCGGCGGGGTTGTGAAGCCCCGCCGGTCTATGAAAATCCCGGGGAAATTTAACCCCAGACTGATGGATATCAGAAATAGGGGAACGGCTAGAGTTCGGATTTTGACCCGATGAGAAAATAGGTATTCATTTCTCCCTTTCCTTTTACTGCAATTGATCCGCGTTGTTCCAGTTCGTAATGATCCCGCAATAAATAATAGGTGGTTTCGCTGACTTGAATTCGTCCTGGTAAACTGTGAGATTCCATGCGGCTGGCAATGTTTACTGTATCCCCCCACAGGTCGTAAATAAACTTTTTGATGCCAATCACCCCGGCTACCACGGGGCCGCTATGAATGCCAATCCGAATGCTAAAGGACTGCTGGGTTTGCTGATTAAAGTGGCTTAAGGCGGTTTGCATATCGAGGGCCATGTCGGCGATCGCTTCGGCATGGTCTGATCGTTCGGTGGGTAATCCGGCGACGACCATATAGGCATCCCCAATGGTTTTAATTTTTTCCAGTTGATGCAATTCAGTGAGGCGATCGAAGGCTGAAAAAATTAAATTCAGCAACTCGACCAATTCCAAGGCAGAAAGTTCCGAAGCAATTTCAGTAAACCCCACCAAATCGGCAAACAAAACCGTGACATTCGCATAAGTTTCCGCGATACTGTTCGGTTCCAGCTTGAGGCGATCGACGATGGGTTCCGGTAAAATGTTCAGCAGCAAATTTTCAGTTTTCTTTTGTTGCTTTTGCAGGGCTTTTTCCACCTTAATTCGTTCAGTGATGTTTCTGAAAATTCCTCGAATGGCTACCGGCTTGCCGTCTAAATACTTACAATTCATACTGCCTTGTAAGAAGATGGTCTGACCGGATTTCGTCATAAATTCTGCGGTGACTTCATCAATGGGTTCTCCGGCAAAGATGCGTTCAAAGCGGTCTTGATACTGGGGTTTGCTCTGGGGATGCAGAAGTTCAAACACCGTCAGGCGATCTAGGTCGGCTTCACTGTATCCTAGGGTTTCTTTCCAGGCCCGATTGACATACAAAAACCGACCTTCTATAGAAACACTGTGAATTAAATCGCTGGCATTTTCAAATAAATCGCGATAGCGTTCTTCGCTTTCTTGGAGGGCGATTTCGGCTTGTTTGCGTTTAATAAATTGACCAATCTGGCTGGCGATCGCACTACAAGTTGCCATCAAATCTTCATCAATCGTCTGGATATCGCGGCTATAAAACCCGATCACCCCGAGCAATTCTGAGGATGGGTCTATGAGGGTCTGAGTTTCCGAAGCGTCACCGAAAATCGGGAAGGCAAACCCACTATTCAAACCCGCTTGCACTAAGTATTCAGTTCCCGGGCACTCCCTCCCTTCCCCAGGGAGATCCGCTGTCCACACCGCCTCATGAATCGCCCATACCCGACCGGGTAATCCTTCACCCTCAGCTAACTGGGTTTTTCGGCTCTGTCGCAACGCTTCTCCTGAAGGGGCCCGGTTGTGCCACAGTTGCAAACAAGTGAGACAATCCGGTTGGAATTCTGACTCTTTGGACAGCTTAGACAGGGGATAGTCTCCTGCGCCATCGTGGGTTTGCACCTGCCAAATTTCACCGACATCCCACTCTAAACTTTCACATAAGGCAGGTAAGAGTTTTGGTGCTGCCTCGACCAGATTCGCCGATTCCGACAAAATCCGAATCGTCGCGGATTGTGCTAAATTCCGTTGTTGTTTGCGCTTGCGATCGGTGATATCCCGACCGATATAAACCAAATCGGGAATATCCGCTGCGGAAACATTAATCACTGCACAGGAAAATCCCACATACACTTTTTTCCGAGTTTTGGTGTGGCAAATGATTTCTACCGGGGACAATCCTGGCTCATCTCGCTCCATTTGGGACAGGAAAAAATCTTTCACCAAATCCTGATCATTTCCCACAATTTGAGAAATCTCTTTTCCGAGTAATTCCGCTTCAGAATACTCAAATAAGTCCAGGGTGCTTTGATTGACTTTTTTGATTAACCCGGTTTCACTGGTGACGATTAATGCCTCAGCCATTGATGATAGAATTTGCTCGATATACCGTTTGGATTCCGAGAGAGCCGCGAGCAGAAGATGGGTTTCATTGGTGGCTTGGACTAATCGCTGTTCCAAGCTCATGCGATCGGTGACATCTTCTAAAAAAACAATGAGCTGTTGTTCCTCACTGTCTTCTTTTTGAACGACATACATATCAAAATAAACCGGCTTCCCCGCTTCGGTAAACCGACTCAGGGCCTTTAAATCAAAGCTAATCTGCCGGCCTTCTAAAACCTCCTGTAAGAGGTCCTCGACTCCGATCAATTCGGGAAAGGCAAGGCCCACCTCATCATTGACTTGAATGGGACCCGGAGAATCAGAAAAGCGGTCCACTCCCTCAGAGGTTTTGCGGATGGTTAAGCCTGAATCGAGGATCAGGTACTCAATGCCGTGGACAACTAAAAATTTTTTAAAGAAGGGGTTCATTCTCCCAGGCTCGCTCTACAAAAATAATGAATGCTTGATAGGCTTCAGTTAATTGAGCGAATAAATCAGATAGATTATCTGCTTTACCTTGCTTGGCGTCTCGTTCCAATTGGGCGGCAATGCTACAAATTTGTTGAGCTCCGACATTCCCACTGGCACCCTTAATATAATGCGCTTCTTGTTTGAGGGTGGCTAAGTCTTCTAAGGAAACGCTTTGGAGTGATACGATATGGGTTTGTAGTTCTTCAATAAATGTTTCTAGCAGCTCTTTCCGAAAAACCGAATCTCCTTGAGAAATTCGTTCAAGACGTTCCAGATCCAGGATCGGGTCTCCGGAGGAGCGATCGCCCGCGTCAACGGGTTGAAAGCTAACTCTTGGTCCGCTCAATTGATTGACCCATTTTGATAGTATAGCCTGAAGTTGTTCCGGACAGACTGGCTTGCTAATATAATCATCCATTCCTGCGGCTAAACATTTTTCCCGGTCCTCCTTCATGGCATGAGCCGTCATGGCGATAATTACCGTATGCCTGGGGTTGCGGACTGGAGACTCCCCGGTTCCCCGTTCTAAGCGGCGGATCTGTGCAGTGACTTGATATCCGTCGAGGACTGGCATTTGGCAATCCATCAAAATGATGTGATAAGCATGATCCTGCCACAATTTCAGCGCTTCTTCACCCTGATTGGCAATATCGGCTTGATATCCTAATAGCTCTAGTTGTTTAATGGCTACTTTTTGATTAACGGGATTATCTTCCGCCAAAAGAATTTTTATGGGAGTTTGTCCGGTGTTAATTTTATCTTTGGGATAGGAAATCGGGTCCGGCTTGGTTGCGATGGCTAGACCCACTGCGCGACAAATGACTTCTAAAAACCTTGCGGGTTTAATGGGTTTAATCGGGCAGTCACAAAAGCCGCTGTTTAAGGCGGTTTTGACGAGATTGCGCTGATGGGTCGCGGCGATCGCAATTAAAGGAATGCTGGCAAATCGGGAATCCCGTTTAATTTGTTCGGCTAATGCAATTCCCGTGATGTCCGGCATTTCTAAATCAATCACCATCAGGTCATACTCGATGCCTTCCTCCCATTGAGTTTGCAAGAAATGTAATGCCGTCTCCCCCTTGGTTTCCTCCACTTCGATTCCCCAACGGGTGACGCGATCGCCAATCACCATTCGCACCACTTCACTGTTGGCTGCAACTAATAGAGAGAGGCCCGCGATCTCCGGGGGTGCTGATAGCTGCTCTAGGGGATTCCCTTGCTTTTCAAACGGAACTTTAAACCAAAAATTAGACCCTTCTCCTTCCCGGCTTTCTACCCCAATTTCTCCCTCCATGAGCGTGATTAACTGTTGGCAAATCGCCAGTCCCAACCCCGTTCCTCCATATTCCCGAGTGGTGGAAGAATCCACTTGAGAAAAGGGTTGAAAAAGCTGACTTTGGTTGGGTGGAGCAATCCCAATCCCCGTATCAATAACTGAGAACAACAGGGTTGTTGAATCGGGCGTTTCGGTCACCCGTTCAACTTGCAGGACTACATAACCCTCATCGGTAAACTTAATCGCATTTCCAATTAGATTCGTGAGAATTTGCCGCAATCGAGCGCTATCTCCCTGTAGACCCAGGGGGATATTTTCCTCAATAAAGGAGGCAATTTCTACAGATTTTAAATGGGCTTGGGGAGCCAACAAATCAATCACTTCTTCCACGGTAGTGGCGAGGTTGAAATCTAATTGTTCTAGGTGCATCTCTCCCGCTTCAAGTTTGGAGAGGTCTAAAATTTCATCAATCAAGGTTAAAAGAGCATCTCCACTGGTGCGAATTGTGTCGATAAAGTCCCGCTGTTCAGCCGTTAAAGGCGTTTCTAATAATAACCCCGTCATCCCCAAGACGGCATTCATCGGGGTGCGAATTTCATGACTCATATTGGCTAAAAAGTAACTTTTGGCGATGGAAGCCTGTTCCGCTTCTCGACGGGCGCGGTCCAGTTCCGCTGTGGCCCGTTGACCCTCGGTAATGTCTCGGCCAATATAAACTAAATCCCCATAATCATCGAGTTCAGTGCCAATGGCTGCTATGGAGAAAGAAACAATGATGCGTACTCCTTGTTTTGTCCGACAAATGCCTTCAGCAGTGGTGAGTAGGGGGGGGTCAATGGGGGGATGGTGATGCCGGTCAGGGGGTAAGAGTTCTGTGCTTTCAATCAAAAGAGAAATCGGCTGACCAATCAGTTCAGCGTCCTGGGAATATCCAAATAAATTAACCGCAGCGGGATTGACATTTTGAATCCGACCCCGGCGATCGGTCACCAACAAGGCATCAGCCATTGAGGTGATAATTTTATCGGTGTATGATTTGGATGCCTCTAGGGTAGAAAGGAGCAGGTTAGCTTCATTAATCCGTTGCACCAACTCTTGTTTTAAGACCATCGTTTCCGTGGTATTTTCTAACAGAATTAGCCCTCGCCGTTCCTCGGTTTCAGTTAGGGTCGGGTCCGGTATCAAGTACAGGTCGAAATAAAGCGGGTTGTCCGATGCGATCGTCCGGGCAATGCCTTTGATTTCAAACCCTTCCCGTTGTCCTTGAACGATCGCCCCGAAGACTTCTTCGAGTCCGATGAGTTCGGGAAATCCGCACCGGACATCCTCTCCCACCCCAACTCTAGCGCCCCCGGATGCAAATTCCATCGCGCCGGAAGATGCCTCAATGATGTACCAGTCGCGATTAACGGCTAGGTACTCCATGTGGCGAGGAGTGAGTAGTTTATTGAGAATCGGATTCATTTGGCGTTGCAGGTTCACTAGGGAAACAGTATGGGCTATTTATTTAGGATGCCCACGAAGCCTCCGGGATTCTAAAAGTTTATTAAAAGGATATAAAAGGGTGCGATTTCACGGCCTGACACCGCCACCATCCCCGGCCCATTGCTTCTGTATTTTATCCCTGGGGTTTCAGGTTTTCATCAAAAAGTTTCGCCGGCGATCATTTGCTGATTGATATTTAACCCCGTTTCGGATTGACTCTCCCCTAGACTTAGGGATCATGTATGGTAAAATCAAATAATATTTGTTTTTAGCCTCAAAGGTTCAGGGACCCAAGAATAGCCAGGGAGACGTTCAGGCTTGTTCAATCCTAGGTAGGAATCTTAAAAGTTCCCTCTAGCGATCGGGTCAACTTGTAGAATCAAGTCACGGATCGCTGAAAATTTGTCAAGCTGACGCCGGTGGAGTCCTCCACAGAGCCTGGTCTGGTAAAAGAGAGAAATCGAATCAGAGACAATGGTGACAATACAGTATTGGTGCCATTTAGGGTGCGGTTCAACTGAGAAGTTAATGGGTCAAGAAAACTGTCAGATCGGGTTGTTGAGTCCATGAAAAAGAAAATACTGATTGTCGAAGATGAAAATTCCTTGCGCAAAACCGTCATCAAAATCCTGAGTTCGGAAGGGTTTGAAGCCATTGGGGCAGAAAATGGCAGCACCGGGGTAAAATTGGCGCAAACTGAACAGCCGGATTTGATTTTGTGCGATATTATCATGCCTGGGCTGGATGGTTATGAGGTATTGACCATCCTCCAGCAGGACCCCACCACGGCGATGATCCCGGTTATCTGTTTAACCGCCCAGGAGGACCGTTCCTCGATGCGCAGGGGGATGGAACTGGGGGCCAGTGATTATCTCACGAAACCCTTTACTCGCACGGAACTGATGGGGGCGATCGCCTCCCAACTCGCCAAACTCGAACGGGTGAAGCTGGAAAAGAATGAGGCCCTCCAAGAGGCGATCGCCCAACTCAACGCCCTCGTTTATTACGACAGCTTAACCAATCTCCCCAATCGCTTAATGTTGCGCGATCGCTTCGAGCGCACCCTCCCCTCCAACCCCGATCGACCCTGCTTCATCCCCGTTGCCATCCTGAGTTTAGACCAGCTCAACCGCTTCAACAATACCCTCGGCACTGACTACAGCGACTTATTACTCCAAGCAGTAACTGAACGGACCCTGCGCTATGTGGGCCCCCAGGGGACCGTCGCCCGGTTAAATAGCGAGCAACTGGCCTTAATTCTGCCCCCCTTGACTGACAAACAAGAAGTCGAAGAAACAGCGCGCCGCATCCTCGGCCTATTTTCCACCTTTTTTACCATCTTAAGCGACGAAGTATTCCTCACCAGTAGCATCGGCATCGCCGTCTATCCCGATGATGGTCCAGAAATTGATAGCTTGCTCAAAGGAGCTAACTTGGCGATGCACCAAGCCAAAGAACAAGGGGGGAATTGCTATCAACTTTACACCTCAGCCATTGAAGAGAAATCTTACGATCGCCTCATGCTAGAAATGCACTTGCGGCAGGCATTAGACCGCAATGAATTCATCCTTTACTATCAACCCCAAGTTCACTTACAAACCGGCAAAATTGTCGCCGCCGAAGCCTTAATCCGCTGGCTTCATCCCGACCGAGGCTTAATTTCCCCCGCCGAATTTATTCCCCTAGCCGAAGAAACCGGACTGATTGTCCGCCTGGATGAATGGGTCTTGCAGAATGCCTGCGAACAAGCCAAAATCTGGCAACAGGCCGGGTATCAACTCACCATTGCCGTCAACTTATCCGGACTGCAATTTAATCAACCCGGTTTAACTCAGCGCGTCATTCATATTATCCGAGAAAGCCAAGTCAATCCCTGTCATGTGGAAATTGAACTCACCGAGAGCGCCCTCGTCCAAAATCCGGAACTCGCCATCTGCATACTCAGAGACCTCAAAGACTTCTCCCTACAACTTTCCCTAGATGATTTTGGCACCGGCTATTCGAGCTTGAGTTATTTGCAACAATTTCCCTTCGATACTCTCAAAATAGACCGTTCTTTTGTTAGGGACTTGCTCACGAGTTCCAAAAATGCCGCCATTATCAATGCCATCATCCAACTCGCCCGACAGCTTAAGTTGAAAGTGATTGCCGAAGGAGTAGAAACCCGCGAACAATATGATTTTCTCCTAGAAAATCAGTGTGATTTAATCCAAGGATATTACTTTAGTCCCCCCCTAGCCGTAGCCGCCTTTGAAGACCTGTTAACCGAACGAATACATCATTCAGCCTTTGTCAAAGACCTCTAAAATAATCGATCATGGGTAAGGGATGATGGGTAAACCGGGGTAACATCTGGTTTTCAGTTCTTATTAATCTCCTAGCTGGTCGGGCTATTCTAGTCTGGCTATGGCTATAAACCAGACATTGATAACAATTAACTAGGGTTCTGAAGGGTTACAATAAAGCGGTGAAGACGGGTGAAAATCATCTCTAATTCAGCTACCAACTCTTCTAGCCCCTCGGGGCACTGCTGATTGGCTTGAGATTCAATTTGACGGGCAATATTGGGCATGGAGAGGACAGCAACGGTCGCCGAACCTCCCTTAAGCTGATGAGCGCGACGGCTCAATTCCACCCAATCTTGAATCTCTATATAGTGCTTGATATCCTCAAAATAAACCACCGCATCTTCCATAAAAGTTTCCAGGAGTTCTAACTCAAATTCCTGATCTCCCCGAGAAATTTCATGGAGGCGATCGAGATCAATGGGTGCTTCATCCAGAGGAGCAGAGGAGGCGGATTGAGAAGGGAGTATTGGCGGTTGGGTTGGGGGGGAAATGGTCTGGGGAACGCCCCTGATGGTTTCTCCCCAGTGACGCAAAATGGCAGCTAACTGGTCGAGATCCACAGGTTTACTAATATAGTCATCCATTCCGGCTTCTAAACATTTGTCCCGATCGCCTTTCATGGCATTGGCAGTCATCGCAATGATGGGGGTATGACGAGAGGAACCTTCGCGATCGCGCAACGCTTTCGTTGTCTTATACCCATCCAAAACCGGCATCAAACAATCCATCAAAACCATATCATAATGTTGCTGCGCCAGACAGTCGAGGGCTTCCTGTCCATTCTCCACACAGTCGGCAGCATATCCCAGTACCTTCAGTTGGTTTAAAATCACTTTTTGATTAATAGGAGTATCTTCCACCAATAAAATTTTCAGATTCTTCACAGGTGCGATGACCGGCATTGATCGGGCGACATCTTCCCGGAGGAATAATCCAGGAGAAACCCCCGACGGTTGACCCTGAAGTGCTTGAGTCAATCTTTCTAATAAGCGAGAGGCTTTAATCGGCTTGAGTAAATAACCCGCAGCCCCTTTTTTCAGGAGGCGTTTTACCAATTCATGTTGATGAATTGACACCATGACGACCCATTTGAGGTTGGGTAAACTGGGAGTAGAAATCAGGGTTTTGGCCAGAGTTTCCCCATCGGTTTGAGCATTTTGGAGATCAAGTAAAACCAGAGAATAAGGGTTGCCTTGGGCGGCAGCATTTTGCAAAGCGGCGATCGCCTCCGATGA
>CAYUEH010000163.1:0-9717 GCA_964442465.1 uncultured Laspinema sp.
TTCCAAATCTGCGTAAGTCCTGCCACCGAAACTAGACCTCTTGCATAAATCTCTTAAGCCCCCCTTACGAAGGGGGGTTGGGGGGATCAATCCGTAATTTTGCAAGAGGTCTACTGAAAATACTAGAGATTACACTACTGTTTTGAGTGACAATCTCCCAGCTTACCCCCCAACAACGGTCCCCCCATTGGGATGCAAAATTTGCCCGGTCATATAAGAAGAATCATCCGAGGCGAGGAACACATAGGAGGGAGCGACTTCCTCCGGTTCTCCGGCCCGTTTCATCGGGACTTGCTGACCGAATGACGCGACTTTTTCCCGGGGGAAGGTGGCAGGAATTAGGGGAGTCCAAATTGGCCCGGGTGCGACCCCATTAACACGAATTCCTTTGCTGACTAATTTTTGAGATAAGGCTCGGGTAAAGGCAACGATCGCCCCCTTGGTGGAAGAATAGTCCAATAAAGATTCATTTCCCTTATAGGCGGTTACCGAGGTCGTATTCACGATCGCACTGCCTTCTTGCAGATGAGGCATAGCCGCCTGAGTCAGATAAAACATGGAGAAAATATTGGTGCGGAATGTTGTTTCCAACTGTTCTTGGGTGATCTCCTCAATATTTTCTTGAGGATGTTGTTCTGCGGCATTATTAATCAAGATATCCAGATGGCCGAAAGCATCGACTGTTTGCTTGACCACCTGTTCACAAAAACTTTTTTCTCCGATATCTCCGGCGATGGGTAAACAGCGACGTCCTTCCGCTTCTACCATCTCTTGAGTTTTTTTGGCATCTTCATGTTCGTTCAGATAGACGATCGCCACATCCGCTCCTTCTCGGGCAAATAGAATAGCTACGGAACGACCAATTCCGCTATCTGCGCCCGTAATCAGAGCGACTTTATGTTCTAATTTTCCACTGCCTTTATATTCACCAGCCCGGGCTTTAGGACGGGGATGCATTTGTGATTCCAGGCCCGGTTGTTGGGTTTGATGTTGAGCGGGGCGTTGTTTTTCTTGCGTCGGCATATAAATTTGCGTAAATATTTTCAACTACCCCTTATAAATAGAACAAATTTTCGAGAATTGCCCCCTATCTTTTTATAGATTTTGAATCTAATCCTATGGGCATATTTTTTGTAGTTATAGGCCCAATTGGCCTGGGTTTAAACGGAAAAATTTAACCAGAATTGATAAGCAGCGGCTGAGGTTGAGGAACTTGCGAAGGCTGCTGCCTGGAGCAAAAGGGGGACATGACTTACGCAAAAGGTAGAGGCGATTCGCTTGCTCGCCTCTACATTTCGAGGGAATGGGTAAGTCTTAATTGGATAAGTCCTGAAGGGGTCTCCAGGGATGGGAAAATGCCGAAACCACATTTGGGCCTTAAATCTTACCCAGGGACTGTAGTTACGGAAGGGGAAATTCGTTTAAGATGGCTCACAACAGGCGATCGCACGAGTCTTCCATAGGACAGTGCAACCCGATTCGGGATAGGGGTATCCACAAAGGAGAGTTTTTAATGAATAACTTTTATGAGCAGGATGTTTTATTACTCGAAGTCACCCGAGAGCGATCGATTCGTCGAACCGTGATGGTCCTAGAAACCAAGCGCAAACGCATCCGCGAGGACCTCTTGGACCTGATCCAAAATATGCCCTTGTTAGCCCTACCTGTGGAATTAACTCGGGACGCCCCGGAAGAATCGCTAGACATCCTACTAGAGGCATTATCGCGGATGGGGGATGAAGCGTTTGCTCGCTGGATTGCCGAAGCGATTCTCGATCGCCAGTCTCCCGCTGAAATTCCTGAATCTTAGCTTGGCAAAATCACCGAGAATCCTGCTCAACGGAACTCAGATGCGATCGCCTCCCAGGCCAAATCTCCAGGGACCAGACCTCAATTTATTCTTGATCCGGGTTTTCCAGTTCCAGTTTGGGTAATTCCTGTAACTCCTGCAATTCCTCCAATTCCTGCAATTCCGGAAGTTCCAGGGGTTTCGCCTCAACTTCTTGGGGTTTACCCAGTTTTTCCAACTCTGGCAAGGCTAACAATTCAGGCTCTTTCTCCTCAATGACAACCGGCATTTGCAGGGGTTGGGCCGTCTCAACAAAACAACTCGCCAGGGGCAGAGAGCGCTCCAAGTCATCCAGGGGCCTGGGAATCACCATCACCGAGGTCAGTTCTCCAATCCGTTCGGCTTCAAACATCCCCGCTTCCACAGCGACGACCACATTCGCCACGGTCCCTCGGATAATCACCGTGCATAACCCGTCGCCAATCTTTTCATAGCCAGTTAAATCCACATCAGCGGACTTGAGCATGGCATCTGCCGCCCCCACCAACGCCGGAAATCCTCGGGTTTCCACCAGTCCGATCGCTTGATGACTCAGACGTCCTTGATTACCTTGGGCCAACTCCATCAACCGCGCACCGATGGGCAGGATCGCTTCCAAATTGGCCAAGGGACGGGGGATAACCAGCTTAGAAACCGCTTGACCAAACTTTTCGGCAGTTTCAGCACCGGCTTCTACCGCCAAGCGCACATCTGCCGTTTTCCCCCGGACCACTGCCGTACAGTGACCCCCTCCGATTTTTTCAAATCCAACTAAAATTACCCCAGCGGATTTGAGCATCATATCTGCACAGCCAACGATCGCCGGAAAACTTTGGGTAGATACTAAACCCAAAGCTAAATCCTGAAGGTCGTGAATGCGCCTTTTTTGCTCGCGTTTTACCAGTCCTACATCGCGTCTTTCCATCTTGCCTGTCTCCCTCAAACATGACCGAGGTCCCACATTACCTGAGGGTGTCGGTTCTCAATTTCTTCACCTGATCTCAAACGTAACATTTCAAATGGAATAGAGACTAAATCTAATCCTCTGGGATAGGTTGGATGGGGTTTTGTTTATGGGGAAACAAGGTTTGCATCAACCGGTTGAGATGGGCTTGTCCATAGATGGAAGCGGGAGAGGATGGAACAGGGGGCTGCTCTGGGGGTGCAGCGGCTGGTTCTGCGCCATTGCCATTATTGCTGATAGGTTGCGAGATTTCCGGAGTCGGACTCGGACTCGGAGGTTCCGGCTCAGATGCCGTGGCCGGTTCTGGCGGTGGGGGTGGAGCGGGTGGGACCGGATCCGGGGGGACTGGGTTGGGACTCACAGGCGATACCGGACCTGGATCGGCGGCAGCAGTAGTGCTTTCCACATCGATCCATTGACGACTGTCATCCCCGAGTAAGGAACCGGGGGGTATCACTTCATGGGATGCAACCCTAGGATGCAGTAAAGTCGAGGCGCTGCCGATGCAAGCATGGGTCCCGATTTTGCCGGTTCCGATCGCCAAGACTCCGGCACCGAGGGTCGCCCCTTCTTCAATGATGAGATTGCCTTGACAGGCTTGGAGAATGGAACCCATGCCAATGCAGACACCAGCGGCGATCTCGATGCGAGTACCGGGAGATGCCTGGAGGATGACTCCCGAGGCGATCGCGGCACCTTGATCAATGGTGACATCGCCACTCATATAAATATTGGGATTCCGATTGGGTTGCAGTGGCGGCAAATACATGGGGAATGGAACCTTTAAAGGTTGAACGATCTCGATTTTCCCCGACGGTAATCTCCCGTATGGGGAAGAGTTGGGAAACGAGAGGTGGACAGCCCAAGTTGAGGGGGAGTCATACCAAATCCGGTGGTCAACAGTGGGTGTTTTTGTTTAGCCTGGGTTTGTCTGCGCCTCATAGACAGCGTAAGCGTCCGTGGGTCTGCTTTTTTCCCCACCGTTAACGGCTGTGGGTTTTTATAGACTCAACTCCCTGGGGTTTTGGGCCCCCCCTGACGCTTCCCTTCAGACTAGGGTCGTTGCACGATCGTTTCCACCACTCGCCGCTTGGCTTTCGGGTCAATGCCAATGATGCGGACATATTCCCCGGCATATTGACGCATAAATCCTTCTAAGGCCCCAAGAGCTTGGGAGGGATTTTGGGTATCAATGGCACCACAGCTTTCCCAGGATCCGTTGTTGAAACGCCGTTTATTCACGTGCTCGGCACCGAGGCGCAATCCTTGGCTGAGGATTTGACGCACCTGTTCAGCAACTCCCTGATCGAGGTTACCGGAGCCACCAGAGGGGGCGCTATAGCTGCTGCTATAGTTTTTCCCACCAGAGGAGGTGCGACCGTTGCCATTGGTGGCGACGGGTTCGTTGGGCCGTTGGATGATGGCTTCGACCACCCGACGTTTGGCTTTCGGGTCAATCCCGATCAAGCGCACATATTCCCCCTGATGTTCTTTCAAGCAATTGGCTAATTCTGCCAGCACTTGGGACAGATTCTTGCTCTCAATCGGAGCGCAGCTTTTCCAGGATCCGGTCCGGAAACGTCGCTCATCTACGTGCTCGGTACCCAGACGCAATCCTTGAGTCAGGATTTGATTGACTTGATCCGCGAGTTCTGGGGGCAGTCCACCGCCGTTTCCGCTGGATGCGCTGTAGCTGCTGGGGCTGTTACTGGGGCGATAGGAGCTGGTGCCATTGCTGCTGGACACCTGACCGTTCGGGCGTTGGACGATGGTTTCCAGGACCCGGCGCTTGGCTTTGGCATCGATGCCAATCAAGCGGACATATTCGCCGCGATGTTCTGCTAAACACTGTTCTAGAGAGGAGATGACTTCCGAGAGGTTTTGGCTGTTAATCGGCGCACAACTTTGCCAGGATCCGGTGCGGAAGCGGCGCTCATCCACGTGTTCGGTACCGATCCGATATCCACCGGCTAGGAGATCTCGGACTTGGGAGATGGCTTCTTGAGTGATTGTCATAGTCTCTTGTTTAGTAGCGTTGCCATTAGAATTTACAGGACCCGGGGTTTCATTGCGGATCTGGAGAACGCAGGAACTGTCTGCCACACACTGATATCCAGTGAGCAGGGCCTCGTTGATGCCCAGGACATGGGTGGCGAATTTGGTATCCGTCTCGGTCACATTCGGCAAGCGATCGGCCTGTTGCTGGTTGGTGATGATCGCTCCAGAGGGAATGTATTTGCCTGGGGGAATTTCTACATCTTGAATCAGGGCGTGCATCATCACGATACAACCCTTGCCGACTCTGGCATTAAAGACGGTGGAGCGAAAGCCGATAAAACAGCCATCCCCGACGTAGGCGGGACCGTGAATTAAGGCCATGTGGGCGATCGAACAATTTTTGCCGATCCACACGGAATAGGGATTGTTGTCATCCCCAACCACTCGTCCTTCATCGAGTCCATGAATCACGACGCCATCTTGGATGTTGCTATGCTCTCCAATCGAAAACGGGGTCCCTTCATCGGCCCGGATGGAGGTTCCCGGTGCCACCAAGACGTGAGCACCAACCCGCACATCCCCAATCATATTAGAGAAGGAATGAACGTAAGCGGTTTTGTGGATCTGCGGCTCGGCCATATTTCTTGACCAAGGGGTGGGCGGAGCCGCCTTGCTGCGGACTACCATATCTGAATGACTCCTTTGAAGAACGCGACTAGAATCGGCGTCAGACATTCAGAATTCAGAATTCGTTGGCCCCAGGGTACAGAGGCTTGCTGTCACGTCTGTCCCTTCGTCCGTTGTGCGATCGCACAACCGGGTGAATCATCCGAAGAATTCTGACTCCTGACGCCTGACTCCACACCGAATGCGATCGCTGGCGTTGGTTTGTTTTGTTTGTCTATACTGACTAACAAAACTGACTAACGAAAGCGATCGGTTTCTTTCTTGCTGTAAAGAATGCGATTTTCAACACTGACCGTATCGACGATCGCAATGACTGCTGCGTCCACGGGCCGCTCGTCATTCCGGATCACCTGCCGCGCTGCACTCCCGAGGGTGACGAGTACCCATTCCCCTACACCGGCCCCTACATTATCCGCAGCGACTTCGTATTTGGGGATGAGTTCTCCCTCCTCATCTATCAATTGCAACAGGAGTAATTTAACTCCTTGCAGATTTGGATCCTTTTGTGTACTGACTACGGTCCCGCGAACTTGGGCAAGTTGCATGATTTATGCTCTATTTATCGGCTTAAACGAATGCCTGTTGTGCTTTCCCGGAATTGCTCCACGGCTTCGGTGTAGCGAATTGGCAAGACATACTCCAGGTTCTCATGAGGACGGGCAATGATGTGGGTAGACAAGACTTGTCCCCCATTGACTCGTCTGACATTTTCCACGGCGGCACCGACGGAGGCTTGCACTTCTGAGACATCTCCGCGCACGATCACGGTGACGCGACCACTTCCGATTTTTTCATAGCCTACTAAGGTGACGCGAGCGGCTTTGACCATTGCATCTGCGGCTTCTACGACTGCGGGAAACCCTAGGGTTTCTACCATTCCAACTGCAATTGACATAAATTTGACTCCCAACGTTAAGGTTGATATTTGCTTTTGGCGTCAATGACGCTTTGTTTCGGTCCCAGTCAGCACCAGGGTCCTGAATGGTTGTTAATACGTTCGGAACTGCTCGACGGCTTCGGTGTACCGGATCGGCAGCACGTATTCTAGGTTCTCATGCGGACGGGCAATAATGTGGGTGGAGACAACTTCTCCCCCATTGACACGCTTGACCGATTCGACCCCAGCCGAGACGGAGGCTTGCACTTCCGATACGTCTCCGCGCACGATCACGGTCACGCGAGCACTGCCGATTTTTTCATATCCCACAAGGGTTACGCGGGCGGCTTTTACCATCGCGTCCGCCGCTTCTACTACGGCTGGGAAGCCCCGGGTTTCAATCATTCCTACTGCTATAGGCATTTCTTCTGTCTCCTGAATGGATGAGTCGGTTTAATTCAATCTCAGCTGCGATCGTTCAGCGATCGGTCTTCCCGAACGTTTTCAGTTATCGTAAAGCTATCCTCTCCCTTTATCAAGAATAGGTGAATCTTGTATCCCTTGACAATATAAATAATAATCATGTTCGCAAATAAAAGCAATTAGAAAACCTAATAAGTTAAAGAAAATTAATATTTTATTAATAAAATTAATGCTCCAATGGGAAAGGACTTCGACCGACTGGGGCCACGAGTCCTGAAGTGGGTGCAGTCGCACCCGGGATCAGTCCCACTTGAGGGGGTCTAACGGCCGATCGCCAGCCCTGCACTCCACCGAATCAACGGATTAGCCTAGGTTCGACCCGGCCCTGTTTCCAAGGCCCTCAAGGAGGTCAGAAGGGTTCCGTTGCGACCGAACCGGACCCTCGACTGGTCTTTACGGTCGATCGCCTAGGGTGGCTGCGGAATTGTCCCCAAATCTTCCAGGATTGGCAGGGGGAATCGTTGCCATCGGACTGTGCGATCGCCCCAAAGACCCCCCTTAATCGGCGAGCAGTCCGTAAAAATTACGATGGTCAACCGCCGAATATTACTATCTTGTACGCCGTTTTAGGCCGACATTGAGCCGGTCAAACTCCCTCGATACACTCCCAGATCAACCCCTTATAGATCTGCCTTTACAACCCCTTTTTCTGATGAACAAACCTGAAAATCAAAAAACAGGTACTCGTTAATTTAATCGCTTGATATCAAGGAATATGTCATGAATCAGTTGCTCATCCAAACGAGTTGGTGGGTTCCTTTATATAGCTTACTTGGCGCAATTCTAACCCTACCCTGGTCGGCGGCGATCGTCCGACGCACGGGACCGCGACCCGGTGCTTACATCAACCTCCTCGCAACCATCGTGGCATTCATTCATGGGGGATTCTTATTTAGAACCACCTGGGGTCACGGCCCGGAATTCATCATCATCAATTGGCTCAGTACCGGAGATTTAGATCTATCCTTTGTTCTAGAAATCTCCCAAATGAGTACCGGAGCATTGGAAGCAATCACCGGATTGAGTCTGGTTGCCCAACTCTACGCCCTAGGCTACATGGAAAAAGACTGGTCTTTAGCCCGGTTTTTTGGCCTGATGGGATTTTTTGAAGCAGCCATGAGTGGTCTAGCCATGAGTAACTCCTTATTTTTGAGTTACGCCTTACTGGAAATGCTGACCCTTTCCACCTACCTCATTGTCGGATTCTGGTACGCCCAACCCTTAGTCGTCACCGCTGCGCGAGATGCCTTCTTAACCAAACGGGTGGGAGATATTTTATTACTCATGGGGGTGGTCAGTGTTGGCACCCTAGCCGGTAGCTTCAACTTTGCCGATATCGAAGTTTGGGCTGAAACTGCCGAACTTTCCCCAATGGTGGCGAACTTTCTGGGATTAACTTTAATCGCCGGTCCCATTGGCAAATGTGCTCAATTTCCCTTGCACTTGTGGTTAGATGAGGCAATGGAAGGTCCAAATCCGGCCTCCTTACTCCGAAATTCTCTAGTGGTGAGTTGTGGCGCTTATGTGCTGATTAAACTCTCGCCGGTGGTGTCTCTCTCTCCGTTGGCGGAAACGACCTTAATTGTAGTGGGGACGATGACGGCGATCGGAGCCTCTTTAGTGGCGATCGCCCAAATCGATATTAAACGCACCCTCTCCCACTCCACTAGCGCCGTCTTGGGATTAGTCTTTATCGCCGTGGGGATGCAGCACGTTGATGTAGCGCTGTTACTGCTCCTCACCCATGGGATCGCCAAAGCCCTGCTCTTTACCAGCATTGGTTCCATCATCCTCACCACCAGCAACCAAAACATCACCGAAATGGGTGGATTATGGTCCAAAATGCCCGCCACCACCCTCGCCTTTGTCGTCGGGAGCGCCGGAACGATCGCCCTGATCCCTCTCGGGAACTTTTGGGCAATGGAACGCTGGGTCAACGGCTTTTGGAGCGTTCCCTGGTGGCTGTTGCTCCTGCTAATCGTCTTTAACGGCTTAACCGCCCTCAACTTAACCCGCGTCTTCTGTCTCGTCTTCCTCGGTCCAACCCAACCCAAAACCCGTCGTGCACCGGAAGTCCCTTGGCCAATGGCCCTCCCGATGGTCAGCTTAACCATCGTCACCCTGCTGGTTCCCCTGATGCTCCAACATTGGCAACTCTTGCTCAGTTGGGCAGGGCCTTGGGCCAGAAACGGTCCAGATCCGGCAGTCTTCGACTTGCCCTTGGTCATCCTCTCCGGTATTGTCGGTTGTATCGTCGGGGGGGTGATTTATCTCAACCCCAACCGCACCGAAGCGGTAGAACTTCCCTGGAAACCTTTACAAGACCTATTTGCTTATGACTTTTACATCGATAAGCTGTACGGAGTCACCGTGGTCTTAGCTGTGCAACAGTTTTCCCGCTTCACCGCTTGGATAGACCGCTACTTTGTCGATGGACTGGTCAACTTGGTCGGTTTAGCCACGGTATTCAGTGGTCAAGGCTTAAAATATACCGTTCCTGGCGGGTCTCAACTCTATGTTTTGACCATTCTCATTGGCGTTGCACTTTTGGGTCTGTTGATGAGTTCATTGTTATAAACCTGGGGGTTTACTGAATTTGAGTTTAAGCCCTAAATAAACCTCTTGCAAAAAAAAGGATTGATCCCCCTTTCCCCCCCTTGGATCCCCCTCCCGTCCCCCTTACCAAGGGGGAAGCCAGCGGAATAAATATTTAATTCCAGGGGGGCTTTAAAGAATTTTGCAAGAGGTCTAATGTAGGGTTGATTCGCGAATCAACCCACACAGGACGGACTTACGCAAATGTTGAGAATCGCCCCTAAATCATGTAGAGGCGATTCGCTTTCTCGCCCCTACATTCACGGCTGGCTGGGAAAATAGGCG